>CAIYZB010000430.1 GCA_903930545.1 uncultured Alphaproteobacteria bacterium | reverse complement strand
TGGCGGAAAGGGACGATAGCCGAACTCGTGGCCGGGATTGACGATCTCGATGCCGATAGAGCGACCATTGATGTCGCGCTCACCTTTCCAGAAGGAGACCCCGGCATGCCAGGCCCGGCGCTCCTCGGCCACGAGGCGAAAAATGCGGCCATCCTCCTCCACGAGATAGTGGGAACTGACCTCGGCCGAGGCATCGCACAGTCTTTGCAGGGCCGCCTCACCGGTCTGCATGCCGGTATAGTGCAGGACCAGAATGTCCGGCGGGACCTTGCGTTCGTTGAAATTGGGGGACGGGGCCTCGATCAGGGTCACTGGGCAGGGCTCCTGAGCTTGAGGAAGAGGGCGACCACCTGGCTGGGTCGCAAGGCTATGATCATGACCCCGGCCAGGGCAATGGCTGTGCCGAAGGCCATGCGGGGGCCGAAGGCATCATGGGTGATCAGAACCCCCATGACGATGGTGGCCAGGGGGGTCATCAGGGTCAGGGGCGAGATCAGATTGGCCTCATAGCGCTGGATCAGCCCGTAATAGAGGGTGTGGCCCACCACCGAGACGATGAGGCCGGAGAAGAGGACACAGACCCAGAAGAGCCAGCCAATCTCGACGACCTTCCTGACGGCATTGGGTTCGAAGATCAGGCTGAGGGGCGTCAGCGCAGTGACCGAGACCAGCCCCACCCAGGCCTGAAAGGTCAGGGGTTTGACCCCGTCCATCTGCTTCATCATCACCGCCCCGAGGGACCCGAGGAAGGCCCCGCCAACGACATAGAGCAGGCCTGCGGAAATCTTGAACCCATGGGGGTCCCACATGACGGCCATGGCTCCGGCCAGGGTCAGGGTGATCCCCACAGCCCGCCGGGGCGCGATCCGCTCACCCAGCATGAAATAGGACAACAGGGTGGTGAAAGGGGCCATGACCTGGCTGACAATGGCCACGGAGGAAGGGCTGGCCGTCTTCAGGGCGATGAAGATCAGGGCGAAATTGCCACCCCCCATGGTCAGGGCCACCACGATCAGTCGCCACAGGGGCCTGGGGATGGGCCTCAACCAGGGAAAGACCACGGCGGCCACGACCGCAAACCTGACGGCTGCGTAGAACAGGGGCGGGGCACCGAGGGTGGCGACCACGAACTTGGACACGATATTGTTGGCCGCCCAGAGAAGGCAGACCATCACCAGCAAACCGAAATCCCGCAGAGCCATAAGGGGGGCTTAGGCCCCTGCCCCATCCGGGGCAAGCCATCAGCGCCGTCGTACGAACCTCAGGGCTGTGTGGGTGTCGGAAAAGCCCACCACCTTTGTATCCACGAGGCCCGCAGGTCGGCAGACACCCATGATGTCGACATCGCGGATGGTCGCCGCCTTGCCCTTGCGTGAAACCACCCACAGCGCCCCGCGGGGGGCCAGACGGGAGACAAAGGCTTCGAGGTCACCGAGGTCTTCAGCCTGATCCACAGCCAGGAACAGAAGGTCGAGGTTCACCTCGGCAAGGATAGCCCCGCCCTCTTCCAGCTCTCGGCCGAGATCACCGTCATCGACCCAAAGGATCGCGACCCGATGTCCGGGTTTGAGGCCCATCTTTTCGAGGCGGGACTTTGGATGGGCGATGGCCTCAAACCAGCGTGGGGCCTGAACCTCCCCCAGCTGGAAACGGCTGCCCTCATGAAGAACCAGATCGGGCCCGTCGACCCACAGGCCCGCAAGGGCCTCGGCGTCAAAGACACGTCTCTGCCGACCCCGAAAGGTCAGCCGACCGGCTTCGAACTGCAACCGTCCGGTATCAGATCCGTCGCTGAAGACGGCCTTGACCTGCGCATCCTTGCCCATGCCCCAGTCTGACCCATGGGCGCGGGATCAATCAACCGGCTTTGAGCTTGCGAACCAGCCAGGTCAGAAACCCGCCCTCGCGCCTTGGTTTGCGGCGCGGTGTGGCGAGATTGCCCAGATAGGCAAAGGACAACATGGCGTGGTCCATCTTTGAAACGTTCATGCGCAGCCTCCCGAGCTGAAGTCAGACAAGCGCGGATCACACAAGTGACCGCGTCGTCCTGAAGACTGCGCCGAGCCGCCTCGGGCCGCAAGAATTAAATCCGGATACAGACTATTTCAGCGGACGGAAAATTTTATAATTTGTTGTTTTTATTAGATTTTATCGCAAGTCGATCGAAGAAGAAACTTCGGAAATCATCGGTATTTCGCCAGGCTCTGGTGGCAAACCAACCTCAAACCCGCGTCATAGGTCGTCGCAAATATTACTCCGCATCCGGATCAAACCGGATGCGGAGCCATTTGACGTCAGGCGGCCTTGCCCAGGGACAGGCCTTCATAGCGGGCCAGGTGATGATCGGTGGAGCCGAAGGCCCCCTCGATCATGGTGGCGCGCTTGAAATAGTGACCGATGGCCATTTCGTCGGTCATGCCCATGCCGCCGTGGAGCTGGATGGCGTTCTGGCCGACGAACTTGCAGGCCTTGCCGATCTGGACCTTGGCCGCGGAAATGGCCTTGGCGCGTTCGACATCGGATTCACCCAGCTTGATGTGGGCCATATAGGTCATGGAGACCGACTGCTCGACCTGGATGAACATGTCGACCATGCGGTGCTGCAGGACCTGGAACTGGCTGATGGGCTGACCGAACTGCTTGCGCTGCTTGGTATAGTCCAGGGTGCCCTCGTGCAGGCGGGTCAGGACGCCGCAGGCCTCGGCGCAGGTGGCGGCGATGGCTTCGTCAATGACCTTTTCCACCAGGGGAAGGGCCGCGCCCTCGCTGCCGATCAGGGCTTCCGCCGGGACCGAGACGTTTTCGAAATAGACTTCCGAAGCGCGGAAGCCATCGACGGTGGGGTAATCGCGGGTGGTGACGCCCTTGGCGTTGCGATCGACGATGAAGACCGAGACGCCATTGGCTTCCCGCTGGCTGCCGCCGGTGCGAGCGGTGACGATCAGGTGGGTCGCATAGGGCGCGCCGATGACGACGGCCTTGTGGCCATTGAGGACATAGCCAGCGCCGTCCTTCTTGGCCGTGGTCTTCAGGTCCTGCCAGGTATAGCGGGCCTGGGGCTCGCCATAGGCAAAGCCGATGATGACCTCACCGGCCACGATCTTGCCGATCAGATCGTCGGCACCGGCCGGCTTGCCGTGCTTCAGAAAGCCGCCGCCGATCACCACGGTGCCGAGATAGGGCTCGACCACCAGGGCCTTGCCGCACTCTTCCATGACGATCATGTTTTCGGTCGGCCCGCCACCGAGGCCGCCCTGCTCTTCCGAGAAGGCCGCGCCGAGGATGCCGAGCTCATCGGCAAAGGCCTTCCACACCTCCGGACGCCAGCCCGGCTCGGCCTTGAGGGCCGCGCGACGGGCGTCGAAGCTGTAATTGTCAGACAGGTAGCTCGCGACGGTGTCGCGGAGCATGGACTGTTCGTCTGTGAAGCTGAAATCCACCTGGTGTTCCTTAAGTCATGGGCCGCCGGAGCGGCCTGTTCTGCTTTGTGCGAAGGCGTGCTCAGCCGAGGCCGAGCACCATCTTGGCAATGATGTTGCGCTGGATTTCGTTGGACCCGCCATAGATCGAGGTCTTGCGGCCATTGAAATAGTCGCCGGCCAGACCGTCGGCATAGACCGGGCCCACACCGTGGTTATGGCCCAGGTCACGCATATAGGGCGCGCCATAGTGGCCAACGGCTTCGAGGGCCAGCTCGTTCAGGCGCTGCTGGATCTCGGTGCCCTTGATCTTGAGGATCGAGCTTTCCGGACCCGGGCCCTTGCCAGAGGATTCCCCGGCCAGGGTGCGCAGCTCGGTGAACTCCAGAGCCGTCAGGTCGATCTCGAGCTCGGCCACCTTGCGCTTGAAGAAGGGGTCGGCCAGCAGAGGGCCACCCATGTCGGACTGTTCGGTGGAGGCGATCTCGCGGACCCGTTCCAGACCGCGCTTGGAGCGGGCCACCCCGGCAATGCCGGAGCGTTCATGGGCCAGCAGGGCCTTGGCGCAGGTCCAGCCCTGGTTTTCGTGGAAGATGCGGTTCTCGACCGGGACCTTCACATTGTCGAGGAAGACGTCATTGACCTCATGGCCACCTTCCAGGGTCGTGATCCGGCGGACCTCGATGCCCGGGCTCTTCATGTCGATCAGCAGGAAGGAGATGCCGGCCTGGGGCTTGGAGTCGGGATCGGTGCGGACCAGGAAGAAGCCCCAGTCCGCGTGCTGGCCCAGGGTGGTCCAGGTCTTCTGACCATTGACGATATAGTATTCCTTGCCGTCATCGCCGGTGACCCGCTCGGCCTTGGTCTTCAGCGAGGCCAGGTCAGAACCAGCACCCGGTTCGGAATAGCCCTGGCACCACCAGATATTGCCGTCACGGATGTCCGGCAGGAACTTCGCCTTCTGCTCAGGGGTGCCGAAGGTGTAGACCACAGGGGCCAGCATGGCGACGCCGAAGGGCAGGATGCCGATGGTGTCAGCCCGGGCCTGTTCCTCGGACCAGATGTATTTCTGGGTGGGCGTCCAGTCGCAGCCACCGAACTCTTTCGGCCATGATGGCACCGACCAACCCTTCTTGGCCAGGATGCGGTGCCAGGAGAGATAGTCCTCCTTGGTCAGGTCCTCGTTCCGGGCGGCCTTGTCCCGCAGGATCTGAGGATAGTTCTCAGCGATGAAGCTGCGGGCCTCTTCGCGGAAGGCCACATCTTCGGGCGAGAAATCAAGGTTCATTCGAGCTTCCCCTGGGCAATAGATTTACAGCGTATTCCGTCGTGCGGAACATAGTGAGACATGCGCGGCTTGGAAAGATGACGTTTACGTCAACGTCAGGGAAATTCAACCGGGAGGGTTCAGGGCATCTTGAACCGCAGGGGAATGCGGATCTTGCCCTTGACGATGCGACGGTCTCCCGCCGGGATCCGGTAGGCCTTGACCAGGATCAGGGCAAAGGCCCCGACATTGGCCCCTGCGGGGGATTCAGAGATCACAACGCACTGGTTGAGGTGACCGTCGGGCAGGACACGACATTCCACCACCGCCCGGCCCTGAACGGGTGCGGTGGCGACCGAGGCGGCAAGGGCGAGGGCAAGCAGGGACATGACCCAGATTGGTCACTGGTCCTCACTGCCTGCAAGCCCCCTCAGTCAGCTTCGCTGACAGCTCCCCCCGTTTCACGGTGGAGCATTATGGGCGAAGTCCCATCGGCGTTCAGTCGAGGTATTTTCCGGTATCCGCGCCCGCGTGTGGTTAGAAC
>CAIYZB010000429.1 GCA_903930545.1 uncultured Alphaproteobacteria bacterium | reverse complement strand
TCCCGCATCCTCGACCAGACACCGGCGGAGGCGACATTCCGCTTCCCCAATGGCCTGGCCGACTTTCTGGCCGAACGGGTCGAGGGGATCGAAACCGTCACCCCACAACCCTTTGCCGGTCGCATCGAGCGCAAGGGCGAAGGTGGTGCCGTGGAATGGGCCATTGCCTGGACCCCGGCCGGGTTCGGCGAGTCCGACAGCTTCATGCAGTCCTACTGCAATACCGTGCCTACCCCTGAGGGCGGCACCCACGAGTCTGGCCTGAGGGCCGCCCTGACCCGGGGGCTGAAGGCCTATGCCGAACTGACCGGGGAAAAGCGCGGCACCCTGATCACGGCCGATGATGTCCTGTCCCAGGCCGGGTCGCTGATCAGTGTCTTCATCCGCAATCCGGAGTTCCAGGGCCAGACCAAGGAACGCCTGTCCTCCACAGACGCCCAGCGTCTGGTGGAAAACACCCTGCGTGACCCCTTCGATCACTGGCTGACCGCCCAGCCCAAGGCCGCCAGCGCCCTTCTGGAATTCGTGGTCGAGCGGGCCGAGGAGCGGCTCAAGCGCCGCAAGGACAAGGAGGTCGCCCGGGCCTCTGCCACCCGCAAACTGCGCCTGCCTGGCAAGCTGGCCGACTGCTCAGGTGGGGCCATGGACGGCACCGAGATCTTCCTGGTGGAGGGTGACTCCGCCGGTGGCTCGGCAAAACAGGCACGGAACAGGAAGACCCAGGCCATCCTGCCCCTGCGCGGCAAGATCCTGAATGTCGCCTCGGCCACCATGGACAAGCTGTCGGGCAACAAGGAACTGTCCGACCTGCTGCTGGCGCTTGGGGTCCAGACCGGGTCGAAGTTCAAGGTCGAGGACCTGCGTTACGAGCGGGTCGTGATCATGACGGACGCCGACGTTGACGGCGCTCACATCGCCAGCCTGCTGATCACCTTCTTCTATCGCACCATGCCGGGCCTGATCCGGGCCGGACGGCTCTACCTCGCCCTGCCCCCGCTTTACCGGATCGCCCATGGCGGCAAGGTCATTTATGCCCGGGACGATGCCCACCGCGAGGAACTCCTGGCCACGGAATTCAAGGGCAAGAAGCCAGAGATCGGCCGGTTCAAGGGCCTGGGCGAGATGATGCCGGCCCAGCTCAAGGAAACCACCATGGACCCGGCCAAGCGCACCCTGGCCCGGGTCACCCTGCCCCACGATCATGATGCCGAGGAATTCGTCGAGGGCCGGGTCGAAGCCCTGATGGGGCGCAAGCCAGAACTGCGGTTCCAATTCATCCAGGAAAATGCCGAGTTCGCCGTCGCGGACCTCGATCTGACTTGAGATCGACGATCTGGCGCTGGCCTGAGCCAGCAATGAATTGACTTGAGACGGCAGGCCCCTATCTTCCGCCACGCGCGACGACGACCGTACGCGCCGCCGCGGCATGCCCGCCCCTGGGGTTGGGCATCTGCATTGATTGTCACTGATGACCGAATTTACTGAACTTGGCCTCTCGGCCGCGACCCTGAAGGCTGTTGCCGAGACCGGCTATACGACCGCTACCCCCATTCAGGCAGAGGCTATCCCTGTAGCCCTCCAGGGGCGCGATGTTCTGGGGATCGCCCAGACCGGCACCGGCAAGACCGCCGCCTTCACCCTTCCCATGATTGACCGGTTGGCCGCCGGCCGCTCCAAGGCCCGGATGCCGCGATCCCTGGTGATCGCCCCGACCCGCGAACTGGCCGACCAGGTTGCCAGCTCCTTTGAAAAGTATGCCAAGGGTCAGAAGCAGAAACTGACCTGGGCCCTCCTGATCGGCGGGGTTTCCTTCGGCGACCAGGAAGCCAAGCTCGACCGCGGCGTCGATGTTCTGGTGGCCACCCCCGGACGTCTCCTCGACCATTTCGAACGCGGCAAGCTTCTGCTGACCGGCGTCCAGATCATGGTGGTGGATGAGGCTGACCGCATGCTCGACATGGGGTTCATCCCCGACCTCGAGCGGATCTTCAAGCTCACCCCGGCCAAGAAACAGACCCTGTTCTTTTCGGCCACCATGCCGCCGGAAATCACCCGCCTGACCAAGCAGTTCCTCAATGATCCGGTCCGGATCGAGGCCAGCCGCCCGGCGACGACGGCAGAGACCATCACCCAGCATCTGGTCCGACTGCCCACGTCTGACCAGAAGGCCAAGCGCACCGCCCTGCGGATGCTGATTGACCGCAGTGAAATCAAGAACGGCATCGTCTTCTGCAACCGCAAGAGCGAGGTCGACATCGTCGCCAAGTCCTTGCAGACCCATGGCTATGACGCCGCCGCCATCCATGGCGATCTGGATCAGGCCACCCGGATGCGGACCCTGGAAGGCTTCCGCAAGGGCGAGCTGAAACTGCTTTGTGCCTCTGACGTTGCCGCCCGTGGCCTCGACATTCCCGATGTCAGCCACGTCTTCAACTATGACGTCCCGCACCACGCCGATGACTATGTTCACCGGATCGGGCGGACGGGTCGGGCCGGGCGATCCGGCGAAGCCTTCATGATCGTCACCCCTGCTGATGCCAAGAACATCGACAAGGTGCTGAAACTGATCGGCAAGGTGCCCAATGAAGTTGTGCTCGAGGGCGTCGACTTTGCAGCCATCAAGGATCGTCCGAGGGATGACCGGGGTGGACGTGGGGGACGCGATCGGTCCGGCGGTCGGGATCGTGACCGCGATCGCGATCGCAGCGGCCCGCGGGGCAAGGATCGCGAGCCTCGGGCTGAGACGGCAGACACCCAGCCTCTGGTTCCCACCGCGCGCGCCAAGCCGATAGACAAGCCTGTCGAAAAGCTCGTCGAGGCGAAGTCCGTTGAGGTCGAAGCGCCCGTGGCCGAGGCCCCTCGCTCCCGGAACCGGACACGTTCGGCCGAGCCGCGCCCCGTGCCGGCACCGCCGGCCCAGCCCGCGCCGCGCGAACGCTCGGCCCGCGACCAGCGGTTCCGCGAAGACGCGGACGATCGTCCCGGCGTTGTCGGTTTCGGGTCGGAGACCCCAGCCTTTCTGCGCCGTGCAGTTCCGAAGATTCCCACGGACGATTGACCCAAATCCGGCGCCTCGCCGGGGTGCCTTAACGTCTCGTTTGAGACTCTGGTCTAGGCTGGATTCGAAGCACAACAGCGCATCCTTTTGATGCGCCCTTTGCGCTACGAGGAATGCCAGTATGTCCAGCGATGTCGAGGTTCGGCTGAGGGGTCCGGGATCCTATGATCTGGCTCGCAAGGCGGTTGCCGCGATGGAGCAGCATAGCATCTGGCCGACGGCCGTAAATTTCGAACTCTGGACCCATGTGGTCGCTGATCCTCAGGGCCCGCTGGCCAAGGAGATCGAACGGATCATTTCCGGCGGCGAGACCTTTACGGACAACGTTTCCGACGAGCTGGCCGCCGCATATCTGCCCAAGGCAAAGCTGAACGAACAGATCCGCGACGCTGGCGATGCCCTGTCCAAGGAACTGGTCTCTGTCTCCCGGGCCATCCAGTCCGCCCAGAAGTCAAGCGAGGCCTATGGGGAAACCCTGGCCACGGCCTCGCGGGCCATGACGGAAGGTTCCGAGAGCGACCTGAAGTCCATGGTCCAGACCCTGCAAAGCGCTACCCAGCAGGTTCAGAAGCAAAACAAGTCCCTCGAGACCCGCCTGTCTGAGTCCACCGCCGAAGTGGTCCGTCTGAAGGAGCATCTCGAACAGGTCCGTCGCGATGCCACCACAGATGGCCTGACCAATCTGTCGAACCGCAAGGCCTTTGACGAAGAACTGGAGCGGGCCTGCGAAGAGGCTGATGCCCAGGCCCAGGACCTTTGTCTCGCAGTGATCGATATCGATCACTTCAAGAATTTCAACGACACCTGGGGCCACCAGACGGGCGACCAGGTCCTGCGCTATGTCGCCTCAGTGATCGGCCGCGTGGGTGCACCGCCGCGATTCGCGGCCCGTTATGGCGGCGAGGAATTCGCCCTGCTCTTCCCGCGGGAAAATGCCGACATCGCCGCCCTGGTCCTGGAGGAGATCCGCGAGGAGGTCTCATCTCGGATGCTGAAGCGTCGTTCGACCAATGACGATCTCGGTGCGATCACGATTTCGGCTGGCCTGGCCCAGCGTCGCCCCGATGAAAGCTCTCACAGTCTCATGGAACGGGCTGATACCGCCCTCTATGCGTCCAAGCGCGGCGGCCGCAATTGCGTCACCAGCGCAGAATCCATCCCTGACGCCGCCTGATCGCGGTTTTGCACTAGGCTGACGCCGGGGTATTCTCGCTTAGATCACGTCAAGCAAGACGTATCGGGGGAGACCAGCGTGACCTATTCCAAACTGACGACATCCGTAGCCGACGGCATCGGCCTCATCACCCTGTCCGATCCCTCCACCCTGAATGCCGCCGGGCTGGACATGATGGCTGACCTGCAGGCCGCCTTTGATGCCTTCAAGGCTCCCGGCGCCGGCGTTCGCTGTGTGGTGGTAACGGGTGAGGGCCGCGGCTTCTGTTCGGGGGCCAATCTCTCCGGACGTGGTGCCAGCGATGCCCCGGCCGATCCCGAAGGCCCCGATGCCGGTGCTGCCCTGGAGGCGGTCTATAATCCCTTCGTCAAGGGTCTGAGGGACTATCCCGTTCCGATCATCACCGCCGTCAATGGTGTCGCGGCCGGGGTAGGCTGTTCAATCGCCCTGATGGGCGACCTGATCGTCGCCGCAGAGAGCGCTTATTTCCTCCAGGCTTTCCGTCGCATCGGCCTGGTGCCGGATGGCGGCTCGACCTACCTACTGCCGCGCCTGATCGGCAAGGCCCGGACCATGGAGATGGTCCTGCTGGGCGAACGTCTGCCCGCCAGCACCGCCGCC
>CAIYZB010000428.1 GCA_903930545.1 uncultured Alphaproteobacteria bacterium | reverse complement strand
CCCTTCGATCAGGTGGTGATCCGCGAGGCCCTGCTGCGCGAGAAGTATCGCGGCGGTCAGGCCTATTACGTCGTGCCGCGGATCTCCGACCTCACTGATCTGGAACGGTTCCTGCGGGAACAGGTGCCGGAGGTTCGGTTCGTGGTGGGTCACGGCCAGATGGCCCCGACCCAGCTGGAGGAGGTCATGACGGCCTTCTATGACGGCCAGTATGACGTCCTGCTCTCCACCACCATTGTCGAGAGTGGTCTGGATATTCCCACGGCCAATACCCTGGTGATCCACCGGGCTGACATGTTTGGTCTGGCCCAACTCTATCAGTTGCGGGGCCGGGTCGGCCGTGCCAAGGCCCGGGCCTATGCCTATCTCACCACCCCTTCGGAAAAGCAGATCACCCTGTCGGCGGAAAAGCGCCTGAAGGTGCTGCAGTCCCTGGACAGCCTGGGGGCTGGCTTCCAGCTGGCCAGCCACGATCTCGACCAGAGGGGCGGCGGCAACCTGCTAGGGGACGAGCAGTCCGGGCATATCCGCGAGATCGGGGTCGAGCTCTATCAGCAGATGCTGGAAGATGCGGTGGCGGAGCTGAAGGAAATCTCCGGTCGCGGTGACCCCGTGGCCGACCGCGGCTGGTCGCCCCAGATCAATACCGGGGCCGCCGTCCTGATTCCGGAACACTATGTTCCCGACCTCAATGTCCGTCTGGCCCTCTATCGGCGTCTGTCAGAGGCGGAGAAAGCCGGCGAGCGGGAAGCCCTGGCCGCCGAGCTCATCGACCGTTTCGGTCCCCTGCCGCCAGAGGCTGGTCAGCTGCTCAAGGTTGTCGCCATCAAGGGGCTGTGCCGCGAGGCCAATGTCGCCAAGATCGATGTCGGGCCCAAGGGAGCCGTTGTCACCTTCCGCAATGACGACTTTGCCAATCCCGCCGGACTGGTCCAGTTCGTGGCCAAGAACCAGATCGCCTGGCGGATCCGTCCGGACAACAAGGTGGTGGTGAAGGGCGAGTGGGAGACCCCGGAACAGCGACTGGGTGCTGCCGAACGGGTGCTGAGCGAACTGGCTCGCCTCGTCGCCTGACTGCAACCCCGGCGCGTGGGGGTTTTGCATCGACCGATTTGAGTCCTAGGCTCCGTGTCCTGCCGGTTGGGAAGGACCTGTAACCATGAAAATCGCGACCCTCTTTGTCCTTGGCGCGGCCCTGACCGGGCTTGCCACACCAGCTTTCGCGGACACAGCCAGGGACGCTCGTTGCCTGTCCGTCTTTGCGGCCGCCATGTACCAGGCTGACGATCAGGCGGAGAAGAACGAGATCCTGCCATATGCGCTATTCTATATGGGCAAGCTTCAAGGGGAGATGCCTGGCGTGTCCGTTGAAAGCATGGTGCGGGCCAATGTGCCGGCCCTGACGGATCAGGCTCTCGGGGAGGCCGTTGGCCCCTGCATGGAATGGATGGGCCCGGCGGTGGCTGACATGGAAAGCAGCACCCAGTTCATCGATGAGGCGATTGGCAAGAAGCCCCAATAGGGCTCAGACGGCCTGACGGTGGGCCCGTGCTGCGGCCTGCTCCAGGGCCTTGCCGACGCCTTCTCCGGAGCTGACCTCGGCGACCCCGATATCGAATTCCACAACGAAAGGCGGCTTTCCGTCGCCAGCCTCGAAGGCGGTGCAGCCGATGACAGCGGCAATCCGTTCCCCGGCCGCATGAGCTGAGGCCTGGAGCGTAGCCGGCAGGGCCAGGGCAAAGACTTCAGGGCCCAGGCGGGCGGCCGTGTCCTCGACCCTCACCAGACGACCGATCATGGAGCCGATCTGGGGAATGGCGCGATCCAGCCAGCCATCCTTGCGGGCATCGCCGATGTCCTGACGCTCCGCGACCTTCAGGACGCAGACGGACAGGGGGCGATTGCGCAACCGGCTGGCATGGGCGAGGCGCGACAGATGCGAGGCAAAGAGGTCGCGGGTGAAAAGCCCCGTCGCCGCATCCATAAGGCCGGATGAGCGGGCCTTTTCCAGGGCGCGCCGGACGGCCACCTGACGGCGATAGGACCGGGCCAGCTCGATGATCCGCTGCGCCGTTTCGGTCTCTGGAGTCTCGGGCGAGGCCACGTCGGACACACCGCGATGATAGGCCTCCGACATGGTCACATAGCTTTCCTGCCGCATATAGAGCAGGGCAGGGGTGTGATAGAGCCGGGTATTGCGACGCATACCCGCGGCGATGGACAGGGCTTCCTGGCTGTTGTCGCCGGCCCAGAGCACCACGGCGTCGAAGGGCCGTTCGTGCAGATAGTCAAAGGCGGTATAGGCGGTGAAGGCCCCCACCACCTCGGCTCCGGATCTGGTCAGGGCATTGGACAGGGCCAGAAACTGCGGCGCAGGTTCCCCGATCGCCAGGATGTGGAACGGTGTCGGATCCGGATCCGGCATCTCGAGACGGCGACCGCGCTCGGCAAAGCTTTCCAGCCGAAGCTCGAACTCTTCCTCGGCTACAGCCGTGCGAACCAGGGTTTCCAGCCGCAGCACCACCTGGGCCGGATGAACTGGAGCGGCCAGGGTCAAGTCGAAATTGTGGACATCAAGGTCGGGGTGGGGATCGCCGATGGCAATGACCGGCAGGCGACGCGGTGCACAGGCTGCCTTCAGGCGACGGGCCAGGGTCAGGGCCTCGTGGCCCCCTGAGGCGAGATCGACAATGGCGGCCTCGACCTGAAGGTCACCCAGGGCCGCGATGGCCGCGAATGGCCCCCTCGCGGTCACGGTCCGCCAGCCCAAGCGATCGAGGCCCTCGGCGAGGGGACCCGCCAGGGCGTCATCTCTTGCGACGATCAAGACCCGGGCCTGAACGCCGGTGACCATTCCAAAATCCTTGACGCAACAGATCCTAGCCCTCACGCCGGACTTGGCGGGGAAT
>CAIYZB010000427.1 GCA_903930545.1 uncultured Alphaproteobacteria bacterium | reverse complement strand
GGAAGTTCTGCGCGGTCCCCAGGGCACCCTGTATGGCCGTAACTCCATCGGCGGCGCGCTGAACATCATCTACAAGCGCCCGACTGAAGAGTTCAACGGCGAGATCCGTCTGGCCGGCGGCAACTTCGGCAGCCACCGTATCGACGCCCTGATCCGTGGCCCGATCACCGACGGCCTGCGCTATTCGCTGGGCGGTTCGCTGGATCGCCGCGACGAAGGCTATATCCACAACATCGGCCCGGCCGGCGACACCTCTGGCGTGAAGCGCTATATGGTCGATGGTCAGCTGGAAGCCGATCTGGGCGAGAACATCACCGCCCGCATCCACTATACCAGCTTCAACTGGGATGACTCCTACGGCGTCGGTAACGTCCACGAGTCGGTGATCACCCCTTACGACACCGCCTCCCTGACCGGCCTGGGCAACTCGGCCCTCTATTATAACCCGACCCTGGGTTATGCCGGCACCAACCCCACGGTGGCTGATCCCTTCACCATCAACACCAACGACACGATGGAAGGCAAGCTGTCCAACCATCACCGCCTGCAGGTCGACCTGACCTGGGACCTCGGGGACATGACCCTGAAGTATTTCGGCGGCTATCAGCAGTATGTCTACAACACCAATGGTGATGAAGACCGTTCGCCCCGTTCGGGCAACTTCTCCGTCAATGCCGCGACCCCGTTCGGTGCCTATACCGCCACCAACGTCTCGCCCCGCGAGCGCTTCTTCTATCAGGAGAAGCAAAAGTGGTGGTCCAACGAACTGAACCTGTCGTCCAACACCGACGGCCCGCTCTCCTGGATTGCCGGTATCTTCCAGTATCATCAGGAATATTCGCAGCCCCAGGGCCTGCGCGTTCTCGGCGATCCCTCGGTTCAGAACCCGATCAACCTGGCCACCGGCGGCCTGGCGGCTCCGAACCCCAACGGCAACTATCTGTTCGTTGACGGCACCCTGGAGGTCAACTCCTACGCCGCCTTCGCCCAGGTCGAGTATGAGCTGACCGACACCCTGACCTTCCAGGGCGGCATCCGCTACACGACCGACGAAAAGTCCGGCACGGACTTCGCCCGTTACGTCTCCCGCACCCCGACCACCACGACGGTCCTGGCGCTCGGCGGCATTCCCGGTGCAATCGGTCAGGGCCTGGCCCCCGACTTCACCACCTTCGTGGTCTGCGGCGGTCCGACCATCGCCACCTGCCTTGCCAACCCGCTCTATGCCAACCTGACCGCTCCGGTCACGGGCGGCCTGTCGCGGAACCTGGCCAAGGATTACAAGGCCTGGACCGGCACTGCCGGCCTGCAGTGGCAGCCTGACGAAGACACCAATGCCTATGCCCGTTATAGCCGCGGCTATAAGTCGGGTGGCTGGGTGGCCTCCAACGGTCTGACCCCCTTCCCCTTCGCCGATCCGGAATATGTCGATAACTACGAGCTCGGCCTGAAGAAGACCTGGGGTGGTCGCTTCCAACTGAACTCGTCGATCTTCTACGCCGACTACAAGGGCTTCCAGGCTCCGCTCACCGTGGTCCTCAACCCGACCACCGGCTCGACCGGCACCCAGTTCCTGAACCTCGACTCCGTCAACTGGGGTGTTGAGCTCGAAGCCCAGTGGGCGCCGATCGACAACCTGCAGATCTTCGGCAGCTTCGCCTATCTGAGCACCGAACTGCAGACCGGTTGCTGCTTCGTGGACACTGCTGATCCGAAGGCTCTGCAGCCGGGCGCCACCCCCACCGGGACCGTCCTGCCCAACGGCAGCAAGCCGCAGTCCCTGGTCGGCAACGCCCTGCCCCTGACCCCGGAAACCAAGCTGAACCTGGGTGCCAACTACACCTTCCAGCTGGATGCCGGCAGCCTGACCCTGGGTGCCACCACCACCTATACCGGTGACATGCAGACCACGATCTTCGGCCAGAGCGGCTATACCGCTCCGTCCAACACGCTCACCGACCTGCGCGCGCTCTACAAGGACGCCGACGATCGCTACACGATCATTGGCTATGTGAAGAACGTGACCGACGAAACTGCCTATCAGTCCTCCGGCCTGTCCTCGGCCACGGCGATCGGCACCCTGCGTCAGACCGTGAAGCTGAACTTCCCGCGCACCTACGGCGTGGAACTCCAGTACCGCTTCTAATCCTTCGCAGGATTGAACATGTTGAGGGCGCTGCGGGAAACCGCAGCGCCCTTTTCATGTACGCAAACAGGCCCTTGATTTCCCCATCGTCCCCCTGCGACTCTGGACCTTGAGAAGGAGCCCCCATGATCTCATTCAAGCTCTCAGACGAGCAGACCATGATCCGCGACAGCCTCCAGGGCTTTGCGGCAGAGGTCCTCGCCCCCAAGGCCCGGGCCATTGACGAGGCCGGTGACATGCCCGCCGAGGTGATCGCCCAGGGCTGGGATTTCGGCCTGATCGCCGCCTCCATCCCCGAGGCCTATGGCGGCGGCGGGGGGGATCGCTCCTGCCTGACCAATGCCGTGGCCTTGGAGACCCTGGGGGGCGGCTGTGCCAGCCAGGCTGTGGCCATCATGGCCCCGGGCCAATTCGTCAATGCCCTGATCGATTTCGGCACCGAGGACCAGAAGGCAGAACACCTGACTCGCTTTGCAGGCGAGACCCCTGTGGCCGCCGCCCTGGCCCTGCAGGAAAGCCAGTTCGGCTTTGCCGCCGAGGCCCAGCGCACTACCGCGGCCCGCAGCGGCAATGGCTGGGTCCTGAATGGTGAAAAGCGCCTGATCCCCCTGGGCGACCGGGCCGACCACTTCCTCGTCCTGGCCCGTGGCCCGGATGGCGAGGGCCTGGGTGCCGTCGAGGCCTTCATCGTCCCCCGGGATGCGACAGGCCTGAGCCTCAGTGCCGAGACCGGCACCCAAGGCCTGAAGCCCGTGCCCAAGGCCAAGATGACTTTGAACGAGGTCGTCCTTCCCGGCTCCGCCCGGCTTGGCGGCGATGCGGGCATTGATGCCGCCCGCCTGATCAACCAGGCCCGGGTGGGCGCTGCCGCCCTGGCTGTCGGGGTTTCGCGTCAGGCCACCGACTTCGCCATCCCCTATGCCCGCGACCGGGTCGCCTTTGGCGAGGCCATCGGCAAGAAGCAGTCCATCGCCTTCATGCTGGCCGACATGCATATCGAGTGCGAATCCATGCGCTGGATGGTCTGGAAGGCCGCCAGCCTGCTGGAACACAATGATCCCGGTGCCGCAAAGGCCGCCGTCCTGGCCCAGGACTATGTGCGCCGCAAGGCCGTGAAGATCGCGGACGACGCCCTGCAGATCTTCGGTGGCCACGGCTTTATCCGCGACCTGCCCCTCGAAATGTGGCTGCGCAATGCCCGCGCCCTGACCGTCCTCGACGGTCCGGTTTCGGTCTGAGGAACCCCGACATGGCTGACTTCCGCGTCTCTGACATCGACCAGCAGATCATCGACAAGGTGATCGAGGTGGGCAATTCCACCACCGCCTTCACCCGTCACTACGAAGACAATGAGCACGAGTTCCCGCCGGAACAGCTGGAAGGGGAGATGGGCTTTGACCAGGTCCTGCCCCTGTTCTTCAAGCGCAAGCCCGACGATACCCCGATGATGACCTTCCAGATGCTGCTCAGCATTGCCCGGGGGTCCACCAATGGGGTGGTGCGCGGTCTGGGTCTGGCCATGCCCACGGGCCGGGCCAATGGTCTGGGCAATGCCGCCCTGGCCTCGGCCGGGACCAAGGAACAGGTCAGCAAGTGGGGCAACCTCTTCCTGGCCATGTCCATCACCGAGCCGGGTGCCGGGTCCGACACCAAGGCCATCCAGACCACCGCCCGTCTTGAGGGCGAGGAATGGGTCATCGACGGTGACAAGATCTTCGTCACCGACGGGGTGCGCTGTGACGGGGCTGTGGTCTGGGCCACCATCGACAAGTCGGCGGGCCGTGCCGGCATCAAGTCCTTCCTGGTCGAGAAGGGCACGCCGGGCTTTGACCTGGTGCGCAAGGAAAAGAAGCTGGGCATCCGGTCCTCCGACACCGCCGCCTACAGCTTCCGCAATTGCCGGATCCCGCGGGAGAACCTGCTCGGCGGTGACGAGACCGTCCCCGTGGGCGGGGGGTCGGCCTCCTATCGTGGGGTGATGAAGACCTTCAACATGACCCGCCCGGCCGTGGCTTCCGGCGGCGTCGCCAAGGCCCGCGGGGCTCTGGACTTTGCAACCTCCGCCCTGGCGGCCGAGGGTCTCGAGGTCGACTGGACCCGCTCCCACGCCCAGAGGTCCGCCACAGAGCAGAAGCTGATCGAGATGGAGGCCGATACCGAGGCCGCCACCCTGAGCGTCCTCCATGCCGCCTGGCTGGCGGATGTGGGCCTGCCCAACAATATGGAAAGCTCCATCTGCAAGGCCAAGGGGGGCGAGGTCTGCCGCACCATTCCCCAGGGGGCCATGGAACTCCTGGGGGGCATGTCCATCAGCCACGACCATCTGGTGGAGAAGTATCTCCGCGATGGCCGGATCAGCGACATTTATGAAGGCACCGGCCAGATCCAGCGCCTGATCATCGCCCGGGGCATACTGGGCTATTCCTCAGAGGAACTGACCTGATGCGCCTGTCTGCCCTGTTCGCCCTGGCCCTGGTCTTGAGCGCCTGTGCGCCCCAGGCCCGTTCGGCCCCTGATCCGGCGACCCTGGTCCCGGCCAATGCGGCGCTCGCCACCCTCTATTCCGGCTCCTGCCAGGCCTGCCATGCCAGCCCGGAATCCGGTGCCCCTGTGGTCCAGGATGCGGCGGCCTGGGGTCCCCGCTGGAAACAGGGGGAGGATGTCCTGCTGGATCACGTCATCCAGGGGATCGGCGCCATGCCCCCCGGAGGCCAGTGCGCCGACTGCACCAGTGAGGACTACAAGGCCCTGACCCGCTTCCTGGCCGGCAAGGAGTGATGAGCCTCTCCCGCCGCAGTGCCCTGCTCGGGGCCGGTGCCACCGTCCTGGCCGCAGGTGGTGCCATTGCCCTTGCTGCCCGGGACAAGCCGGAGCCGGTCTCGCCCCCCAGCCTCGACCCCCAGGGGCGGATGCTGTGGCGCAACTGGTCCGGGATTGCGTCTTCCTATCCAGCCGTCCGTTCGGCCCCGAAGACGGAAGCAGAGCTCGCCGAAGTCCTGAAGACCTCTGTAGCCCCGATCCGGGCTGTGGGGGCTGGCCATTCCTTCACCGCCCTGGTGCCGACGGACGGCACCCTTCTGACCCTGGACCGTCTGGCGGGTATCGAGTCCTGGCAGGGCGACGAGGCCGTGGTCCGTGCCGGCACGCGGCTGGGGGCCCTGGGCCCTGCCCTGGCGGCCCATGGCCGGGCCATGGCCAATCTGCCGGATATCAACAAGCAGTCCCTGGGCGGTGCCCTTGGCACCGGAACCCACGGTACCGGCAAGGGCCTGAAGGCCATCCATGGAGACGTTACGGCCCTGCGTCTCGCCACGGTGGACGGTCGGCTCATCGATTGTGACGCGAAGACAAATCCGGCGATCTTCAATGCCGCCCGGGTCTCCATGGGGGCCCTGGGAGTCATCACCCAGGCGAGGCTGAAGACCACGGCCAATCGCCGCCTGCACCGCCATGTCTGGGTCGAGCCCCTCGACAAGACCCTGGCCGAGGCTGAGGCCCGCTTCGCCAAGCACCGCAATTATGAGTTCTATGCCGTGCCCTTCACGGACCTGGCGGCCAATATCACCCACGACGAGACGGACCTGCCGGCCACGCCGCGTCCCGCCTCCAGTGATGACGCCACACTCAATGTCCTGAAACAGCTGCGCAATCTCGCCGGGTTCTCGACGCCTTTCCGCAAGGCTGTGGCCAAGACCCTGATGGGCTCCGTTCCACCGGAGGAGGCCGTGGATGAGGGCTGGAAGCTGCTCTCAACCGACCGCCCTGTGCGCTTCAACGAGATGGAATTCCACCTGCCGGTGGAGACCCAGTTCATCGCCCTGAAGGAAGTGATCGCCGCCATCGAGACCCACCGCCGCGATGTCTTCTTTCCCATCGAGCTGAGGCGGATCGCCGCCGATGACGCCTGGCTCTCGCCCTTCCAGGGTGGGCCGCGAGGTTCGGTGGCAGTCCATTGCCACTACAAGGACGAGTACGAATTCCTTTTCGCCCTGGTCCAGCCCATCTTCCTCAAGCACGGCGGCCGGCCGCACTGGGGCAAGCTGCACAGCCTCAAGGCTGCCGAGCTGGCAGGCCTCTATCCGAACTGGAATGATTTTCTGAAGGTGCGCCGCGAGCTGGATCCGCAGGGCCGACTTCTGAACCCCTATCTCAAGGGATTGTTCGGGATCTGACCCCCTCTCTCAGAGGGTGAGGAATTGGGATCGGTAATTGCTCCCCCACTGGGGGAGCTGTCAGCGAAGCTGACTGAGGGGGACCAGCCCCCTCAGCCAAACCTCATCAGAAGATTTCGAACAGGCCAGCGGCACCCATGCCGCCACCGACGCACATGGTCACAACGCCGTACTTGTAACCGCGACGCTTGCCCTCGTGCAGGATGTGGCCGGTCGCCCGGGCACCGGTCATGCCATAGGGGTGACCGATGGAGATGGCCCCGCCGCTGATGTTGTACTTGGCGGGATCGATGCCCAAGGTGTCGCGGCAATAGAGGCACTGGGAGGCGAAGGCCTCGTTCAGCTCCCACATGTCGATGTCGTCAATGGACAGGCCATTGCGCTCGAGCAGCTTGGGGATGGCGAAGACCGGGCCGATGCCCATTTCTTCCGGACCGCAGCCAGCCACGGCCATGCCGCGATAGGCACCCAGCGGGGTCAGGCCACGGCGTTCGGCCTCAGCACGTTCCATCAGGACGACGGCCGCAGCGCCATCGGACAGCTGGCTCGCATTGCCAGCGGTGATGAACTTGCCTTCCTTCACATACTGGCCGCCCTTGAAGACGGGAGCCAGCTTCTGGAGGTCAGCCAGGGTGGTGGAGGGACGGTTGCCCTCGTCCTGGGTCAGGGTGACTTCCTTTTCGGAGAACTCACCGGTTTCCTTGTTCTGGACCAGCATGGTCGAGGTCAGGGGGGCGATCTCGGCATTGAAATAGCCGGCGGCCTGGGCGGCGGCGGTGCGCTGCTGGGACTGCAGGGCATAGTCGTCCTGGGCTTCGCGGCTGACGCCATAACGCTCGGCCACGATCTCGGCGGTTTCCAGCATGGAGGTGTGGATTTCCGGAACGTGCTCGTTCAGCCACTTATCGCTGGTGCGATAGCGGTTCATCTTGTCGTTCTGGACCAGGCTGATGGATTCCAGACCACCGCCGACGGCCACAGTCGCCCCGTCATTGATGATGTATTTGGCGGCCGTGGCGATGCCCATCAGGCCCGAGGAGCACTGACGGTCCAGGGTCATGCCCGAGACGGTATTGGGCAGACCGGCCCGCAGGGCGGCCTGACGGGCGATATTGTTGCCCGTCGAGCCCTGCTGAAGGGCAGCGCCCATGACAACGTCGTCGATCTCGCCGGGATCGATCCCGGCCCGCTCGACAGCAGCGCGGATGACATGGCCACCCAGTTCGGCACCGGAGGTGTTGTTGAAAGCGCCACGATAGGCCTTGCCGATCGGGGTACGCGCCGTGGAAACGAT
>CAIYZB010000426.1 GCA_903930545.1 uncultured Alphaproteobacteria bacterium | reverse complement strand
GCGTAATTCCTCCCCCTCTGGGGGAGGTGGCACGCGTCAGCGTGACGGAGGGGGCCTCAGTCGTAGGCCATCAGCACTTCGTCGAGGGCGTGCTCCAGTTCCCCGACCGTGGAACAGTGAACCATCTGGGTGCAGTGGGGCCGATATTCCAGCATGCAGCTGTCGCCGACGCCCCAGCTGCCCTCGGCCTCCGGGCAAAGCCAGACCACCCGCTTGGCCTGATCAGCCAGCTCGGCCAGGATCTCGATCTTGGGATCCCCATAGTTCGAGCGCCCGTCCCCCAGGATCAGGACCGTCGTGCGGCGGTCAATCACATCCCAGTGGCGTTCGCGCAGGTCCATGAAGGCCTGGCCATAGTCCGTGCTGCCATCCCCGGACTCATCGAGGATCCGGCTCATGGCGGTTTCGAAATCCAGCCGTTCCAGATGGTGGCCGACATCGTTCAGCTCATTGGAAAAGGCGAAGGTCTCGATATCCGTCACCTGATCGCTCAGGGAATAGATCAGCAGCAGCAGGAAGCGCACATAGCGGGCGACCGAGCCGGAGACATCGCAGATCACCACGATCCGCGGCTTGTCCCGATGCTTCGTCTTCCAGACCACCTCGAAGGGCACGCCGTCATATCCGGCATTGGCCCGCATGGTCTTGCGGATATCCAGCTGTCCACGGTTGCGGACCTTGCGCCGCCGAGAATGCCGCACAGCCAGCCGCTTTGCCATCTTGGCAACGATCAGCTTCATGCGATCCATGTCGCCACGGCCGATCTCGCCGATGGAACGTTCAACCATGACCTGGTTCATGAAGGTCTCAGTGGCCGACCGGCCAAAGACCTCGAAACGGCTCTGAACATAGGCCCGGGCCTGTTTCTGAACCTCGGAACGGGCCTGCATCAGGCCCTGGGCCTCGGCCTCGGCCTCGGGGGTCTTGGCCTGGAGCTTTTCCAGCAGCCTGGCCTCCAGTTGGTCGACCCCTAGCTCCTCGAGCATCCGGCGGGTGAAATAGCCAACCTGGGAGGCAAAGCGGATCTGGTCGACCCCGACAGCAGCACCAGCCTTTTCCATGGCCATGGCGATCTGGCCGGCATCGCCAGACTGGGCAAGATCGGTCAGGGACGGGCTCTCTGCGGGGGCGCTGCCCTCCCCGTCTCCACTCTCGCTCTGGGCGGGGGCAGAGGCCATGGTGCTGGCTTCAGACCGGGCAAAGAACAGGTCGAACAACCGGTTATGGATCTCGGTTTCCTCGACCGACTTGGTCAGGACCGGGGCCAGGGCGGCCTTGAGAAGAGCCCGATCCCCATAGCCCACCAGCTCCACGGTCCGCGCGGCGTCCAGGGCCTCGGTCGTCGAGACCCCGGCACCGGCCGATCTCAGGGCGCGGATATAGTTGGTGAGGACCCTTTCCATGGCCCGGGCCTCAGGCGCTCTCGCCCAGGGTCTCGGCGACCAGGCCATCCACCTTGCTGGCCACTTCCAGGATGTCGCTCTGGCGCTTGAGGATGACGTTGAGGGTTCCCCGCACCAGGGCCGGATCCAGGGCCTCGGCGTGGAGCAGGACAAGGGTCCGGGCCCAGTCGATGGTCTCGCTGATGGAGGGCAGCTTGCGGATATTCTGCTCGCGAACCTTCTGGATGAAGCCCACCAGCTGGGCCAGCAACCTGGCCGAGATATCCGGCACCCGGGAACGGACGATGCGGCTTTCCAGATCCGCATCAGGGAAGTCGATATGCAGGTGCAGGCAGCGGCGCTTCAGGGCATCGCCCAGTTCGCGGGTATTGTTGGAGGTGAGGATCACAAGCGGCGGGACCTGGGCCGAGATGGTGCCGATTTCCGGCACAGTGACCTGATAGTCAGACAGGACCTCCAGAAGCAGGGCCTCGAATTCCTCATCCGACTTGTCGATCTCGTCGATCAGCAGGACCGAACCACCGGTCTGTTCCATGGCCCGCAGCAGGGGGCGGGGCTCGAGGAATTCGCGGGAAAAGAACAGGTCCTGGAACCCGGCCAGCTTTTCAAAGGAGGCATCGAGGCCGTCGGCGGACTCGATCAGGTGGTGGATCTTTTCCTTGAGGATCTGGGTGTAGAGAAGCTGCTTGCCGTATTTCCACTCATAGAGGGCCTTGGACTCATCAAGCCCCTCGTAGCACTGCATCCGCAGCAGCTCGAAGCCGAGATACTGGGCCGCCGAGCGGGCCAGATCGGTCTTGCCCACCCCGGCTGGCCCCTCGATCAGGATCGGCTTTCTCAGGTGATGGGCCAGATAGACCACCAGGGAGATGTCGGCGGTGGAGATGTAGCCCACCGTGGCCAGACCCTCTGTTACGGCCTCGATAGACGAAAGCCCCGTCGGCGTGGCGTCACTGGTCATGCTGTCCCCCTACTGGTCGAAAATCTCTCACACTTGCAGGGCCAGCCTGACGCATCCGAGACGGGGGCGAACCTAGTGGATGGCTCCGGTCTGGCCAAACCCAAATCCATTCGAAAATGGCGATTCCTGAACCTGTAGCGGCCCCGGCTCCGTGCTGTTAGGATTTGTCCATCGTCGGGGTCCGGGGGGACTAGGGTGCCTGAGGTCGTCAAGCTGAAACGCGCAGGCCGCCGGTCGGGTGGAACAGGCTTCCGTCTGCGCCGCTGGTTCTATCGCAACCGCCCGGCCATAGCCGTGATCGTGGCCTTCGGGGTCATGGTCCTGATCGGCCTAGTCTTTGTGAGCCTCAGCGTCTCCAGCCTGTCCTCTGGCAGCGGCGGCGAGACCGAAGCCACCTATTCAGCTCCGCAGTAGGCCCCCTCCACCGCTTCGCGGTCCCCCTCCGCCGAAGGGGAGGAATTGGGGTCTGTAGGGACACCGGGGGTCGAACCCGGACGGATTACTCCGAGCGATTTTAAGTCGCTTGCGTCTACCAGTTCCGCCATGTCCCCACAGGCTCAGGTGGCGTGACGAAGCACGACCGGGCGCAGAGATGCAAGGGACGGCGAAAATTTCACACAGTGAGTATAACGATCCGTGACTGCGCTGGATCAATGCGCCACATGGCGAAGGAACGCGTCATCTGGTTGACCTATGCCCACGATCAAATCCTCGGACTCCAGCCTGACCATGGCTCGCCTCTTCAAACGACTGCGCCGCTGGATCCGCAACAATCCGGAGGATTCGACGCCGGTGATGATCGCCGGGGCCATCATCCTGATGGCCGCCATGGCCCTGGCCTACAGGTTCCTGTTCTAGGCAGCCTGTTCGAGGCTTCGGGCAGACAGCATCTGCCCCAGGCGTGACCAGTTCTGGTTGGACTGGATCTGGGAATAAATCGGCTCCAGCCAGCCCTGCCGTCGCAGGACCAGGAAGGCCTCATCCGCCAGGGAAGACAGGCGGGCTTCATCAATGGCCTGGAAACCCGCGAGCCGGACCTCGTCCCCGTTCGGAATCTGGACCGTGGCAATCCGGGGCTCGAAGAGACCGCAGGCGGCAAGGGCACTGAGGAAGGGCGTGGTTGCGGCTTCGGCGGCATGGACCGACTGGCAGAACCGCATCGCCTGAAGGGCCAGCTCAGTCGGCTCATCCCCGCGGAAAATCGGCAGGCCACTCGGGGAAAGCACCCGGGACTCGACACAGAGTTCGACCCCCTCGCCTTCGCCGTATTCCGACAACAGGAAGGGATAGCGCCGGACATAGGCGGGGATATAGGCCCCTTCCAACCAGTGGCCCTGGGCATCAACGAACAGGTTTTCATCCGCCCGCAGGCCCACAACAGCCACGGCGCGGGTCCTGGCTTCGTCAGTGAAAGCGATGGGATAGGACTGGGCTGCCAGGACGAATTCCGACATGGCCAGGGGAATGGCATTGGTCCGGCTGGCAAAGCCATAACCAGACAGGAGGTTCAGGCCCAGCTCACCATGGGCCTGGGGATGCAGGGCCACCGGGTGGTCGTAAAACAGAGGAATCATTCGGTTTTGTTCGAGCCTTTGCTCACGCGGCGTAGGGTGGACTACAGCACGTCGATGCAAAAGGCTCAAATACCTACCCGGTATGGGGAGTCATACAGCGTCGATTTCGCGCATATTTCCGACGCCCGCCTCGGTGAGGGCCGCCTCAAGCTCGGAAAAGGCGCAGTCCAGTTCCGCCCCATCGCGACCGCGCAGGACCAGGTTGGAGCCGTAGCCGTCTGCCCCGAAGAAGGGATAGCTGCCGAGGCTCATGCCAGGATGGGCCTTGGCCACCGCCTCCAGGGGGGCTGCGATCACACCCTCCCCCGAGCCCTCGACCCTCAAGGTCCGGCTTATGACCACGACACCACCCTTCAGCCGCGGTCCGACATCTTCCAGCATGCCCCGCATGATCTGGGGGACACCGGCCAGGACAAAGACATTGCCTATGGTAAAGCCAGGCGGACCTTGGACCGGGTTCTTGACCAGATCACCCCCCACCGGGATCCGCGCCATGCGCCGCCGGGCCCCGGTGACCTCACCGCCCCAGCGCGCCGCCATCATGGCGATGATGTCTGGGTGCTCATAGAGCTCGACCCCGAAGGCAGCCGCCACGGCATCGGCGGTGATGTCGTCATGGGTCGGGCCGATGCCCCCGGTGGTGATCACATAGTCATAGCGCTCCCTCAGGGCGTTGAGGGCGGCGATGATGTCTTCCATCACGTCCGAGACCGTCCTGGCCTCAGCCAGGTCAATGCCGTGGGTCCCGAGATAGCGGGCGATGTCGCGCAGATTGGTGTCCTGGGTCCGGCCGGAAAGGATCTCGTCCCCGATGATCAGGACCGCGGCCTTGACCGTGGCATCGCCATTTCCCGCCGGACTGCCCATCTCACCATTCCCTCAAAGCTTCGCCTCCGGACCTAGGAGGGTGTCGGGACCATGGCAAGGCCCAATGGTCGCAAGATGACCGGCTCGCCTGATCCCGCCCATCGTCCTAGAAAGCAGGATGCAGTTTGATCCCCCCCTGTTCCGAGGCCGACTGGTCCAGCGCTACAAGCGCTTCCTGGCTGACATCGTCCTGGATGACGGCAGCGAGATCACCGCCCACTGCCCCAATCCCGGAGCCATGCTCGGCCTGAACACCCCGGGCCTGACGGCCTGGGTCTCGCTGTCGGACAAGCCCGGACGCAAGCTTCCCTACAGCCTTGAACTGATCGAGGTGGATGGCGGGCTGGTGGGGATCAACACCATGCACCCCAACCGCCTGGTGGCCGAGGCCTTGGCGGCCGACCGGATTCCGGAGCTGTCTGGCTATGGCTCCATCCGCCGGGAGGTGGCCTACGGGCAGCGAAGCCGGGTCGACTTCCTGCTGGAAAACGAAGGCCAACCCCAGTGCTGGCTGGAGATCAAGAACTGCCACCTGCGCCGCGAAGGCCGGCTGGCCGAGTTTCCCGACTGTGTCGCCGCCCGCTCGTCAAAACACCTGAGGGAACTGGCCGCCATGGTGGCCCAGGGGGACCGGGCTGTGGTGCTGTTTGTGGTTCAGCGCACGGACTGCGACGCCTTCAGCGCCTGCGCCGAGCTGGACCCGACCTTTGCCGCCACCCTGACGGAGGTGGCTGATCTCGGTGTCGAGGTGTTGGCCTATGGTTGCGAGATCTCGACCGCGCAGGTGGTGATTGCCGAGCCCATGCCCTGGCGGCGATAGCCCCTTCAGTCAGCTTCGCTGACAGCTCCCCCAGAGGGGGAGCAATTGGCTGTGTGTTTTTCCTCCCCCGCGGGGGGTGGGGGGGGGCGACGGCGCTCCGGTGGGGGCCGGTTGAGGTTCCACGCCCGAGCATCTACCTTGTCGGTCGAATTGCGGAGACGGCACCATGACGGACCTGATTGAGGCGGACTACCGCACCGGACAGATCAAGCTGCACGGCCCGGAGGGGTTCGAGGGCATGCGAAAGGCTGGCCGTCTGGCCGCCGAGTGCCTCGATATGCTGACCCCCCATGTGGTGCCGGGCGTCATCACTGACGAGCTGGACCGGCTGGCCCGTGAATTCATCCTCGATCATGGGGCCATTCCGGCCTGCCTCTTCTATCGCGGCTACAGCAAGACCGTCTGCATCTCGCCCAATCACGTGGTCTGTCACGGCATTCCCGGGGAACGCGCCCTGCGAGAGGGCGACATTGCCAATATCGACGTCACCGTCATCGTCGATGGCTGGCACGGCGATACAAGCCGCATGTGGGCCTTGGGTGAAGTGGCCGCCAAGTCCACCCGCCTGATCGATGTGACCTATGAGGCCATGGCCCGGGGTCTGGCTGCCGCCAGGCCCGGTGCCACCACCGGCGATATCGGCCATGCCATCCAGACCTATGTGGAGTCCCAGCGCTGTTCCGTGGTGCGGGACTTCTGCGGCCACGGTCTGGGCCGGGTCTTTCATGACGAGCCCAATATCCTGCACTTCGGACAGAAGGGCAGCGGCCAGGTCCTGAAGCCCGGCATGTTCTTCACCATCGAGCCGATGGTGAACCTGGGCAAGCCTTCGGTGAAGGTTCTGGCCGATGGCTGGACCGCCGTGACCCGCGACAAGTCGCTGTCAGCCCAGTGCGAGCATTCCATTGGCATCACCGAGGATGGCTGCGAGGTCTTCACCGCCTCGCCAAAGGGCATCTTCCGCCCCTGAGGTCTTGCCAGCCCGGCGGGGTTGGCCCAGATTGCATCCTATGGGTGCATCACAAGTCCAGGACGTGAATGCGGGGTGGGACAGTGCTTCGGCTACCTCCCCTGCTGGCCATCGCGAGCGTCTACGCGAACGGGCCCGGATCAGCCTGGAGGCCGTCCCGGACTATGAGCTTCTGGAACTGCACCTGTTCCGCTCCATCCCGCGGGGTGATGTCAAACCCCTGGCCAAGCGCCTGATCGCCCGCTTCGGCTCCCTGGCGGGCGTACTTGGGGCGGGCCTTTCCGAGCTGAAGACCGTGTCCGGCGTGGGAGACTCCGTCGCCCTGGACCTGAAGCTGGTCCACACCCTGGCCCTTCGCATGGGCAGGGGCGAGGTCGCCAAACGCACCATCATCACCAGCTGGACACAGCTTCTGGCCTATGTCCGCCTG
Source organism: uncultured Alphaproteobacteria bacterium (assembly GCA_903930545.1). Lineage (GTDB taxonomy): Bacteria > Pseudomonadota > Alphaproteobacteria > Caulobacterales > Caulobacteraceae > Phenylobacterium. The sequence continues at coordinate 3,491 of CAIYZB010000426.1, read as the reverse complement.
GCCCTGGCCCATGAACCCCGCGAGCAGTTCCGGGTCCTGTTCCTGGATCGCAAGAACCAGCTCATCGCCGATGAGGTCATGAACCACGGCACGGTGGACCATGCGCCCGTCTATCCCCGGGAGGTCATGCGCAGGGCCCTGGAACTGTCGGCCAGCGCCGTGATCCTGGTTCACAACCATCCCTCCGGCGACCCGACCCCCTCCACAGCCGACATCCAGATGACCCGCGAGATCATCGAGGCGGGCCGCGCCCTGAAGATCCTGGTCCATGACCACCTGGTGGTGGGTCGCGACGGGGTGGCGAGTTTCAAGACCCTAGGGCTGATGTGAGGCCCCTCTCAGTCAGCTGCTCTGACAGCTCCCCCAAGGGGAGAGCAATTACGCCGACCCAATTCCTACCCCTCTGGGGGAGGTGGCAGGCGAAGCCTGACGGAGGGGACTTGCACCGCCTGTGAGTCCCCGCCACTTAGCCCCCATGTCCAAACCCACAATCGTCTGGTTCCGCCGCGATCTGCGTCTGGCGGACAATTCTGCCCTGGAGGCTGCCCTTCGCGAGGGCGGGCCTGTCATCTGCCTCTATGTTTACGACGAGACCCCATCCCTGCGGCCCCTGGGTGGGGCCACCAGATGGTGGCTGGACAAGTCGCTCGCGGCCCTATCCGCCGACCTCGAGACCCGGGGATCGCGGCTGATCCTGCGCCGGGGGCTGGCCGAGAGCATCATCCATGATCTGGTGACCGAAACCGGGGCCGGTCAGGTGACCTGGAATGCCTGTTTCGATCCCGGCTATGCTGAGCGGGATGGCGAAATCGCCCGGGCCCTGAAGGGCCAGGGCCTGGGCGTGCGTATCTTCAACGGCAGCTATCTGCTGGATCCCGGCAAGGTGGTCACCAAGACCGGCGGCACCTATGGGGTCTTCACCCCCTTCTGGAAGGCGGCCATCCTTCAGGTGAAGGCGGGGCATCCAAAGCCGGCACCGGCCAGTCTGCCCGCCCCCGAGGCCTGGCCCGGGAGCGAGGCCCTGAGCGACTGGGGCCTGCACCCTGCCCGTCCCGACTGGTCCGGCGGCATGATCGGCACCCCCGGCGAGGCGGGCGCAATGACGCGGCTGGAGGCCTTCGTGGCCAAGGCCCTGCCCGCCTATGGGGCCCAGCGCGACATCCCATCGCGCCCGGGAACCTCGGGCCTTTCGCCACACCTGCACTTTGGCGAAATCAGCCCGCGGGCCATCTGGCGGGCTGCACATGCCTCGTCTGCCCCTGCGGACCAGAGGGCCAAGTTCCTGTCCGAGATCGGCTGGCGGGAATTCAATCTAAACATCCTCAACACCCGCGGCGATGTCACCCGCCGCAACGTCAATCCGGCCTTCGATGCCTTTCCCTGGCGCGAGGATCCGCAGGGGCTGGCAGCCTGGCAGAAGGGCCGGACGGGCTATCCCATTGTCGATGCCGGGATGCGGGAACTCTGGACCACGGGGATCATGCACAATCGGGTGCGGATGATCGTCGCCTCCTTCCTCACCAAGCATCTGCTCATCGACTGGCGGCATGGCGAATCCTGGTTCTGGGACACGCTTACGGACGCCGACATGGCCAGCAATGGTGGCAACTGGCAGTGGGTGGCCGGATCCGGGGCCGATGCTGCCCCCTATTTCCGGATCTTCAACCCCATCCGCCAAAGCGAGACCTTCGATCCTGAGGGGACCTATATCCGCCGCTGGGTACCCGAACTGGCTGGACTGGGGCCAAAGGACATCCACGCCCCCTGGGCCGCCCCGGCTCTCGCCCGGGCCGAGGCCGGTGTGAAACTGGGTGCCACCTATCCCCTGCCCATGGTCGACCACGACATGGCCCGAAAGCGGGCCCTTGAGGCCTATCAGACCATCCGCAAGGAGAAGGACTAGGCCGCGGCCGCCCAGGCCAGGAAGTCAGGGCGGGCCAGGAGCCGGTCCACATAGGCCTGACAGTCTGGCTTCAGGCTGACGCCATAGGTCCGGAATCGAGTGGCGACGGGAGTGTAGAAGGCGTCCACAATACCAAAGGCCCCGCCCAGGAAAGGACCGCCGGAACGGGCGAGGAGATCGCTCCAGACCTCCTGAATTCGTTCGACATTCAGCTGGGTGGCCTCGGATAGATCCTTGGGCTGAACGTCGATCTCCAGGGCCATGGGACATTCCTGGCGCAGGGCCTGAAAGCCGGAATGCATCTCGCAGGTCGCCGAGCGGGCCAGGGCGCGCAGGGCCGGATCAGAGGGCCAGAGGCCAGCCTCGGGGAACCGCTCGGCCAGATATTCACAGATGGCCAGACTGTCGACGATCACCAGACCATCATCCTTCAGGGCCGGGACAAGACCTGACGGGGAGTGGGGCAGGATGCCCGCCCGGGTCTGGTTATCGGCCTGGCGCAGGTCCACCAGGGTCTCGACAAAGTCCACGCCGATCTGACGCAGGACCAGCCAGGGCCGGAGCGACCAGGTCGACCACCGCTTTGTTCCGATCACCAGTTCCAAGACACACCTCCGTCAACCGACCAGCTTTAGTGGACAGGGCCTGTCCCATGTCTAGAGTGGCCCCAACGATAAAAACATATCCGAGGAAACATCAGGATGACCGACACTGCCGCCCCTGCGGGCGACCCTGCCGCGACACCCTCTACCCAGCCCTTTTCAGCCGCCTATACGCGCTATGCAATGTTCCTGCTGCTGGGAATCTACATCGTCAATTTCCTCGATCGCTCGGTGGTCAATATCCTGGCCGAGCCCATCAAGGAGGAGCTGCATCTCGCTGACTGGCAGTTGGGGATGATGAGCGGCCTGGCCTTTGCGCTCTTCTACACCGTGCTGGGCATTCCCATTGCCCGCCTGGCTGAGCGCAGCAACCGCCCCCTGATCATCGGCACAGCCACGGCCGTCTGGTCTGGCTTCACCATGCTGTCAGGCACGGCGTCCAGCTTCATCCAGCTTATCGCCTATCGGATCGGGGTCGGGGTTGGTGAGGCTGGCTGCACCCCGCCGGCCCACTCCCTGATCGCCGACTATGTGCCCAAGGAAAAACGGGCCTCGGCGCTCGCCTTCTATTCCATGGGCACACCCCTGGGCGGCCTGCTGGGGCTCGTCATGGGCGGGCTTGTGGCCGATGCCTATGGCTGGCGCGCCGCCTTCCTGGTGGCCGGGCTGCCAGGGATCATTTTTGCCCTTCTGACCTGGTTTACCCTGAAGGAGCCGCGCAAGCTCCTGGGCATACAGTCGGAAAAGATCATGTCGGTTCAGGCCTCCTTCGGGGAGACCATGAAGCACCTGCTGACCAAGAAGACCTTCTGGCTGATTGCCGTGGCTGCCGCGATCAAGGCCTTCATCGGCTATGGCCACGGCCCCTTCACAGCCTCCTTCTTCATGCGGGTCCACACTGAGGAGATCGCCGGTCTGGCCAGCATGTTTGGCCTGAAGTCCATCGGCTTCCTGGGCCTGGCCCTGGGGATCATGGGCGGCGTGGC
>CAIYZB010000425.1 GCA_903930545.1 uncultured Alphaproteobacteria bacterium | reverse complement strand
GTCGCCTCCCGCTTCAGCGTCACCAAGGCAGCGGCGGTCCTTGCCCGTCAAGCCAGAACCCGGGGTGTCGATCTGTGGTATTTCCACGGACGGGGCGGGTCTGTAGGCCGGGGCGGGGGACCGGCCCCCCAGGCCGTCATGGCTCAGCCGGCAGGCACGGTGAAGGGCCGTCTGCGCCTGACTGAGCAGGGAGAGATGATTTCCCGCCGCTTCGGCGACCGGACGACCGCGCGGCACAATCTCGACAGCCTGGCCGCCGCTGTGGCCATGGCCAGCGCTCAGACGGACGAGGGCGAGACCGTGCCCCCCTTGCTGGAGACTCTCAGCCGGGCCTCCTTTCAAGCCTATCGCACGCTTGTTTATGACACTCCGGGCTTCGAGGACTTTTTCTGGGCGGTGACGCCCATTGCGGAGATCATCGATCTCAATATTGGCAGTCGCCCAGCCTCCCGTACCGCGAGCCGCCGGATCGAGGATCTGCGGGCGATCCCATGGGTTTTTTCCTGGTCCCAGGCGCGATTTATGCTGCCGGCCTGGTATGGATTTGCAGGGGGTGCCGCCTTGGCCGATCTTGGGGCTGAAGACCTGAAAGGCCTGGCCGAAAATAGCCTCTTTGCTTCCATGATCTCCAATATGGAACTGGCTCTCGCCCAGTCCGACATGGCTATAGCCCGGAAATATGCCGCGCTCTGTCCAGGGGCCTCAGGGGCGGCAATCTTCGAACGCATCCGGACGGAACATGCAGCAGCCTGCGAACTGGTTCTGGCGATCCGGGGAGGAACCCGGATGCTGGACAACCATCCCAGGATGGCCGAGTCCGTAGCCCTGGCCGCCGAGGTCGTCGACCCTCTCAACCATCTCCAGGTCGAGCTCCTGACCCGACGCCGGGCTGGCGACGAAGACCCACGACTTAAGGTCGCGATCCAGATGACCGTGGCGGGGGTGGCTTCTGGGCTCAGGAATACGGGCTAGGTTAGGCGGGAAATCATCAGCGGCGTATCTATTCCTGCTTCAATTTTGATCCGAATAGCGACCGTTCGCGTCGCCGCCGTCTCCATTCAGTAATGTCGAAGCCTGGTGCTCGGCGCGTCTTCACGTCAGGGATGGTAGCGTCAATCAGTCGAATGATCTGATCTGCGTGCTTCAGCTCATCTTCGTAGAAATCTGAAAGATTGCTCGGGTGCCGGAGCCTGGCTCGCAGATAGTCGCGCTCTTCCTGAAACTCTCGCTTACGCTCCAGCAACTGATCCCATCTCGCCTTCTCGTCGTGAGTTGACGGACCATTGTAGCGGACCTGAAGGGTCTGTTCGTCGATCACCACTTCGTCGGGGTGAGGCACAGGCTCAGGCCGGGGCTGTCCGAGGCGGTCACATTCGGCGAAGATTTCCCGGTACTCCCGCTTGTATTCCATGGCAGCAGTGTAAACGGCTTGGCGGCTGTCCAAGACCTTGTCCTGGGTGGCCCTGAGCATGTTGGTGACGACCACTGAGGCCCGGTGGCTGCCCTTCAGCGCGGAGACGTGGAGGCTTCGGATGATGGCCTGGGCCATCGGAAGCTCCACGATTTGTCCGTTCTCCTTGATCTGGACCGGCCGAAGGGCCTCAAAAAGGATCATGTCGCCGATATGTTGATCCAGGACAGGATCGACCGTCGCCACCACCTTTTTCCTGGGCCGCCCGCGGGGATTTCCGGATTTGCCCTTCTTGAACTGATGCTCGGGCGGCGGGCGGCCGTAACCCGGTGACCTGGGCTCGGGAGGATCGTCTTCAGGGGCTCGACCAGCGCTCATCCTTGTCCTCCCGACGGCCTGCCGGCCTCCAGCTCTTCGAATGAAGTCGCGTCGACGGAATGAATTGCAGACTTGCCGGTGAGCCCCTCCCAGCGTCGGACGATGGTGTCGCAATAGAGGGGGTCATACTCGATCACCCTTGCCGACCGGCCGCAGGTCTCTGCGGCAATCAGTGTGGTGCCAGATCCGGCAAAGGGGTCCAGCACGATGGCCCCGCGGCGCGAGCAGTCCTTGATCGCGTCCGAGACCAGGGCCGTCGGCTTGACTGTGGGATGCATCGCGAGGGCCTCGTCCCGCCCTGAGCCCATGCTGGAGATACCTGGATAGTCCCAGACATTGGTGCGGTATCGCCCAGTGTCCCCAAGGCCAAAGCTGTTTACGTGGGGGGCGGTCCCGACCTTGAAGACAACGACTAGCTCGTGCTTGGAGCGGTAGAAGGTCCCCATCCCGCCGTTGGTCTTGTTCCAGACGCAGAGATTCTTCAGTTCCGAAAAGACGGCCTTACCCGCGGTGAGCAACTCGCCCATGTGCCGCCAATCCATACAGACAAATGCAATAGCGCCGTCCCGGCTGACCCTTGCGGCTTCGCCCAGGGTCTGGGTCAGGAACTCGGTGAAGGCCAGATCCGACATCTCGCCAACGCCCATCGCGAATTCGCGGTGCCGAACACTACCCAGTCCGCTGACGTGCCCATCGATGGCGACATTGTAGGGTGGGTCCGTGAAGATCAGATCGGCGATCTCACCGCACATCAGGACATCATAGTCCGCACTGCTGCGGGCATCCCCACAGACCAGCTTGTGCCGCCCAAGGATCCAGAGGTCACCTTGGTGGCTTACGGCCTTGCCTGCCACAGGTGGGATTTCATCCTCCGGGCCAATCTCCGCCGAAGGGTCGGAGTCATGGACGGCATCAAGGGTCATATCGACTTCTGCCAGGGAGAAGCCTGTCACGGTCACATCGAAGTCCAGGTCGATCAGGGCCTGAAGCTCGATGGCGAGGATCTCCTGGTCCCAGCCGGCATTGAGAGCGAGTTTGTTGTCAGCCAGGACATAGGCTCGGCGCTCGGTCTCATTCAGGTGAGACAGCCGCAGGGTCGGGACGGTCTCTAGGCCAAGGAGCCTGGCCGCCTCGACCCGGCCGTGACCTGCGATGATCTCCCCGTCATCACTGATCAGCACGGGATTGGTAAATCCGAACCGCTCAATGCTGTCGGCGATCTGCCTGACCTGCTTCTTGGAGTGACGCCGGGCATTGCGCGCATAGGACCGCAAACTCTCTGGCGAGCGGCTTTCAATCGCCGAGGTTCCGAATCTGGGCATGATCGAACGTAACATGAACGGCGCTCTCGCAATAGTGGCGGGAGCCTGGGTTGGGTTCGAAGGTTGTGAACGAGCGTTCGGAGGTAAGCCGAAACCCTGGTCCTCGCGGCTTGAGTTGCTGGGCAGTGCGTTGGACTTCCGGTCGATCAACCCATTCTAATTGTTCGTGTATTTCGTCTTTTGGCTGGACTTCCGCCAGCTAGCGAGCATTGC
>CAIYZB010000424.1 GCA_903930545.1 uncultured Alphaproteobacteria bacterium | reverse complement strand
GGGTTTCAGCAGGCATGGGCAGGCCGCCCTCGTCGGCGACGCTCTTCAGCCAGGCCGCCCCGCTGGCGAAACTGGCGGCGGTAACAGCCTGGATCTCCCGACGCAGGGCCTCGTGGCCCAGGGCATGGGCCATGCCGGTAAGACGGCCGAAGGCGGCATCACGGCGATCGGGCAGGACGGCGAGATAGGCCTCGGCCAGGGCGCGCATCTTTTCGGCGAAGCGCGAATCGGCGCGGATCTTCGGCTTGATCGGGGCCCAATAGGTCTCGCCCAAGGCGATGAACAGATCATCCCGGTTCTGGAAGTTCCCATAGATGGCCCCGATGGTCATCCCTGCCCGTTCGGCCACAGCCTGGAGCGTCGTCCGCTCAAAGCCGCGCTCGACGACCAGGGCCCGGGCAGCCTCAAGCAAGGCGGCGCGGGTGCGCACGCGCTTGTCCCCCTTGGGTCGCGAACTTTGCGTAATCTGGCGCTCGGCAGCGGTCATGGCCCCAATCTAGCGACTTGCCAAATTATAGAAAGACTATTTTATAGTATTACTATTTTTAATGAGCCCGCCATGACCCTCGCCGACCCGATCCCGAAGTTGCTGGAAACCTATATCGACCGGGAGGTTCTGGCCGGGGCGGCGACCCTGGTCTGGAAGGACAGCAAGGTGGTCCAGTCCTGTGCCGTGGGCTGGCGGGATCGGGAGAGCCTGGACCTGCTGGCGGAGGATGCCATCTTCCGCATCGCCTCCATGACCAAGCCGTTGGTCTGCGCCGCCGCCCTGACCCTGGTGGATGAGGGGCGCATCCGCCTGACTGATCCCATCAGCACCTGGGTGCCGGAATTTGCTGCCATGCGGGTTCTCACCTCCCCAGACGGCCCCCTGGACGAAACCGTAGAGGCCGAGCGTGAAATCACCATCGAGGACCTGCTGACCCACCGCTCGGGCCTGACCTATAGCGGCTTCCACAAGGGTCCGATTGCGGCAGCCTATGACGCCGCCCTGGGACTTGATATCGACAGCCACCTGACCCCTGAGGCCTGGATAGCGAACCTGGCGGCCCTGCCATTGATCGACCAACCCGGCCGCAGTTTCCACTACAGCAACTCCGTCGACCTGCTGGGCTTCCTCATGGCCCGGATCGAGGGCACGACCCTGGACAAGGTCCTGCAGCAGCGGATCTTCGGCCCCCTGGGCATGACGGACACCAGCTTTGCGCCGCCCCGGGACCAGGCCCACCGCCGGGCGAAGATGTATGGCTTCGACGCCAAGGGCGCGATCATCGCCAAGCCCACTGGCGCACCTGCCTCCGGGGCCTTGCTGGCAGATCGCCCGGCCGACTGGCCATTCCAATCCGGGGGTGCCGGGCTGTGGTCGACCCTGGCCGACTATCTGGCCTTCGCCCGCCTGTTCCTGGGCGACGGATCCGTGGACGGCGTCAGGGTTCTGCAGCCCGAGACCCTGAAGGCCATGATGACCAATCATCTGACCCAGGATCAGAGGGACAGAGGCGAAAATTTCGGCCTGCCGCTCTTTTCCGCCCATGGCTTTGGCTATGGCCTGGCCGTGGTCATGGATCCGGAAAAGGCGGCCATTACCCGGTGCAAGGGGGCCGCCGGCACAGTGGGCTGGCCCGGCGCCTATGGCGGCTGGTGGCAGGCCGACCCCGTCAACCAGACCGTGATGATCGTCCTCGCCCAGAACCTGCTGGAAGTGGACCAGATGGCCATGGGGATCGGCTTGGATGTCTATGACGCCATCAT
>CAIYZB010000423.1 GCA_903930545.1 uncultured Alphaproteobacteria bacterium | reverse complement strand
CTAGGCCCCCTCCGTCACGCTGACGCGTGCCACCTCCCCCAGAGGGGGAGGAATTACTCAGCACTCATTGCTCCCCCACTGGGGGAGCTGTCGGCGAATGCCGACTGAGGGGGGTCTATTTCACATAGGCCGGGGGCATGGCCCCGTTCAGGGTCTTGTAGCGGTCCTGAAGCTGGAGCTGGCGAGACGTCAGGGCTTGTTCGGCGCCGCCGATGAAGATGGCCTTGGGTCGTGACAGGGGTTCAAAGGGGTCGCCGGACCAGATCACCAGATCGGCCAGCTTGCCGGGTTCAAGCGAGCCCACCTGATCGGCCACCCCGAAGATCCGGGCGGGGTTCAGGGTCACGGCCGCCAGGGCTGCGGCATAGGGCAGGCCGTGGGCCACGGCATTACCGGCATTGTAGCGGGTCTCGCGGATGCGGTGGGAGCTCTCAGCATCGATAGCGATCATGACCCCGGCGGCATTGAGCCGGGCGGCATTTTCCATGGTGGAACCCAGGATCTCCATGGAATCCGGACGGTCGGTCAGGGGGTTGAGGATCACCGGGACCCCGGCCCTGGCGATCTCGTCGGCAACCCGCCAGCCTTCCTCGGCCCCGGCCAGGATGACCTTTAGCCCCTCGTCCTTGGCCAGTTTCAGGACCGCGCGGATATCGGCGGCACGGTGGACCTCGGCGACGATGGGCATGCGGCCCTGGACCACAGGGATCAGGGCTTCGAGGTCAGCGCGGGACAGGCCCAGATCCCGCAGATCGGCGCGGTCAAAGGCCTGCTTGTTCTTCATATAGGTCCGGACATCGGCGAAGGCGGCCTTCAGGGCCACGATCTGGGTGCCCCGTCCACCGCCTGCGGCCCGGGCGCCGGCCTGGCCGAAGGGCACGACCATGGCTACGCCGGGCTTCATCAACATATCGGGGCCCGCTGCCAGATGGACCACCAGGGCCTGACCGGCAAAGAGGTGGCTGGAGCGGTTCGGACTGTCGCCGCTGCCGGCGGTTTCCTCGGCCCCGCCATCATCGGAGTGCTCGTCATTGCCCCCGCCACCGGCGGAGGAGACGGGCATGACCACGGCCCGGGTAATGCCCCCCAGCCGCGCCACGGGGATCAGGACGGAGTCCGGATTGAGGCCGTATTGCGGATCAAAGGCCGCCGAGACGCTGTCATTGTCGGCGGTGACGTCATTGCCCAGAGCATTGATCTCGAGGGCGCCCAGCCGGGTATTGGCGGCGAAGAGGCCGGGGCTGACCGTAGAGCCTGTTGCGTCGATCACCCGAGCTCCGGCCGGGACGGCGACCTTTGCGCCGACGGCGAAGATACGGTTGTCCTTCAGGACCAGAGTGCCATCGGCGATCTCGCCTGCCGGACCCGCGGTCAGGATCCGGGCATGGGTGATGGCCACAGTCTCGGCCCGGGCGGTGCCGGTCAGGATCAGGGCCGTGGTAGCGGCAAGCAGCAGACGACGCATCTAGCGGGCCTCCATGGCGATCTGGCCCAGCTCGAAGTCGGACTTCGGCTGATAGGCGGGGTTGCGGCGGTCATAGGCCAGACCCCCGTCGACAAAGACCTTTTCCGTACGGGCATAGACGGAGAAGGGGTTGCGGTCCCAGATCACCAGATCGGCACGCTTGCCGCTCTCCAGGGTGCCGGTCTGGGGCAGGATCCCCAGCATCTTGGCCGGATTGGCGGTGATCCAGGCAATGGCCTCGGCCTCTGAGATGGTCAGGCCTGCGGCGCGACCGGCAGCCAGGGCCTCGGCGGCTTCCTGGTTCAGTCTCTGGGTGACGTCCGGATCATCGGACTTGATGACCGCACAGGCTCCGGCGGCGGCCACGAGGGGGACATTCGCCTCGACCGAATCCCAGGCCTCAAGCTTTGAGCCCCACCAATTGGCCCAGGTGGCCGTACAGATGTCATTGGCCTTGAGGACATCGGCGATCTTGTAGGACTCAAGGGCATGGTGGAAGGCGGTGATCTTGTAGCCAAACTCCTTGGCCATATCGATCATCAGGGCCATCTCGTCGGCCCGGTAGCAGTGGTTCTCCACCAGGATCTCGCCGCGCAGGACCCCGGTCAGGGTGTCCAGCTGCAGGTCACGCTTCGGCGGCTCGGCCTTTTCGCCGCGGGCAATCTTGGCGCGATAGTCATCCCAGCGGCGGCCATAGTCGGCGGCATTGATCCAGGCAGCGCGGGCCACGGCGATGTTGCCCATCCGGGTGGAGGGGGTCCGGCTGCGGGTGCCATAGACCCGCTTGGGATTCTCGCCACAGGCCATTTTCAGCACCTGGGGTGCCCCTGGGAACTTCATGTCCTGGGAGGTTCGGCCCGGCACATTGCGCACCGAAAAGCCCCGGCCACCCATGAGATTGGCCGAGCCGGGCAGGATCAGCAGGGTGGTGACCCCACCGATGCGGGCGGTGTTGAAGCCGGGGTCCTGGGGCCAGAGGGAATGTTCGGCCCAGACCTGGGCGGTGATCGGGTCGGTGGACTCATTGCCGTCCGAATGGGCGGGCACGGCGGGGGAGGGATAGACCCCCAGGTGGGAATGGGCATCGATCAGGCCCGGGGTCACCCACTTGCCGGCACCGTCGATGACGACATAGCCGGCCGGGGCGGCGAGACCAGCGCCGACCTGCTCGATCTTGCCATCCTTGAACAGGACCGTGCCGTTGCGGATCTCCTGGCCTGTGGCGGTGAAGACCGTGGCCCCGACGACGGCAGTCGGCTGACCCGGCAGGGGCTTGTAGGTCGAGGGGAAGGGATCGGGATTTGCCAGGGGATCGAGACCCTTGGGCAGAGGCTTGGCTGCCGCCGTCGTCGTCGCCTTGGGGGGCGTTGCCGTGGCGCACCCGGTCAGGCCCAGGGCCGCCAGGAGGGCGACAGAGGCCATCCAGTTCGTTCTCATCCCACACTCCTTGGATCTTCTGGGGAGACGATAGGACGTCACAGCCTGTTTCGCCAAGGCCCCCTCCGTCAGGCGTCGCCTGCCACCTCCCCCCAAGGGGGAGGAAT
>CAIYZB010000422.1 GCA_903930545.1 uncultured Alphaproteobacteria bacterium | reverse complement strand
GACGGCACCAATATCTATATGACCCTGGCGACCCTGTTCCTGGCCCAGGCCACCAATACACCCATCACCCTGACCCAGGAGCTGACCCTGCTGGCCGTGGCCATGCTGACCTCCAAGGGGGCCAGTGGCGTGACCGGGGCAGGCTTCATCACCCTTGCGGCCACCCTGGCCGTGGTGCCGACCATCCCCGTGGCGGCCCTCGCCGTCCTGGTCGGGGTGGACCGGTTCATGAGCGAGTGCCGGGCCCTGACCAATCTGGTGGGCAATGGCGTGGCGACCCTGGTGGTGGCCCGCTGGGACGGGGACCTGGATCGCGACCGTCTCAAGGCCGAGCTGGATGCGGGGCCGCAAGCCCCAGCCTAGAGACAATGGCCGAACGGATTGTGGGCCAGGCGGCCGAGCCCGGGTCGATCAGTTCGAAGTGGCCGGCTCCAGGCATGTCCAGAACCTCCACCTCGTCCCCGGCGGCCTTTGCCAAGGCTCCGTAGGCAGCCCCGAAGCGTGAGGGGACGATGTGGTCCAGATCGCCGGAGATCACCGCCTGGGGGCGGCCCACGGGCAGGACCGCGGGCGGAGAGGTATCGGCATAGACATCGCGGGTGCCAGCTGTGGCTGCCCCCACCAGGCTGTCGATGGTCCCGGGCCCGCCACAGGCGTCGGGCCCGTCGGCGTGATATGCGGCAAGGTCGATGATGCCGGCCAGGGCAATGGCGGCGCGAGGCGACACGGCCTGCGGTCCGGCCAAGACACTGCCTTTGGGCAGGTGCGGCCGGGACAGGGCCCAGACCGCCAGGTGGCCCCCGGCCGAGTGTCCCGAGACCACCGTATGGGTCAGGTCGAGGTCATAGGGTTCGGCCAGACTGGCCAGGTGGTCGATCCCGGCCGCGACGTCCTGGAAGGTGCCCGGATAGCCGCCGCCCTCATGGCCGATCCGGCGGTATTCCAGGTTCCAGACGGCCAGGCCCGAGGCCTTCAAGTCTGCGGCCATATAGTCCATCAGCTCCAGACCCGGCAGGTCCGCCCGCCAGCAGCCGCCGTGGATCAGGATCACCACGGGATGTGGGCCCTTGGCGGCGGGCAGCCACAGCTCGCCGAACTGCAGGGCATCGGGACCATAGGCGATCCGATGGTCCGCCTTGGCGCGGGGCCGGGCCAGGAGGTCGGAAAAGCTGATGGGGGCCGCGTAAGCGAGAGCCGGGGTGATGAGGGACATGGCAAGGGCCAGGATCAGGGACAGTCGGGACATGCCCCACCCTAACCGGTGAGGTGGCCTCGCCAATGAAAAACGCCCGGCCATGAGACCGGGCGTTTCAGAAGTTCAGACCTGCCGCAGGATCAGGCGGCGACGGCCTTGACCAGGCTCTTGTTCAGGATGGTGATGGCCGCATCACGGTCGATCCGCTCGATGGCGGCGACTTCCCGGGCCATGCGGTCCAGGGCCGACTCATAGAGCTGGCGTTCGGAATAGGACTGTTCGGGCTGGTTGTCGGCGCGGTGCAGGTCGCGGACCACCTCGGCGATGGAGACCAGGTCACCGGAATTGATCTTGGCCTCGTATTCCTGGGCGCGGCGCGACCACATGGTGCGCTTGATCCGGGCCCGGCCCTTCAGGGTGGTCAGGGCCTTGGACATGACGCCTTCCTCGGCGAGAGAGCGCAGGCCGGAGGTGGCGGCCTTCTTGGTCGGGACGCGGAGGGTCATCTT
>CAIYZB010000421.1 GCA_903930545.1 uncultured Alphaproteobacteria bacterium | reverse complement strand
GCAACGCTAAGATAACACTGTTAAGATCGAGGTCTACGTCTAAATTTGCAATGGGGGTATGCGGTTTTGCAGGGGTTGAACTCGGAAAGGGCAATCCCCACTGAAAAGGCGACAAAAAACGGTCACGGTTAACGTCGATTCATCGCTCTTCAATCTTGTCGAGCCTAAGAGCGGGATGGGGTATCACTCGCCTGTGATTGGGGCGACGGAACTGGGACAACGACACAATGGCCAATGCGCAGCCACCGGGACGCGGTCCTTCGCGTTCGCCGCTTCAGCAGGTGGCCTATTGGGTGGCCGTGGTCGGGGTCTGGGGCCTGATCTTTGTGGTCGCGTTTTTCGCGGTCTTTGCCTGGGATCTGCCCGATACCTCGAAGCTCTATGACGTCACCCGCCAGCCCTCGATCTCCTATCTGGACCGGTCCGGAGCCCTGGTGGCGGTGCGCGGCAGCCAGTACGCCCCGCCGATCAATCTCGACAAGCTGCCCCCCTATGTCCCCAAGGCCTTCATCGCCATCGAGGATCGGTGGTTCTACTGGCACATCGGCTTCAATCCCTGGGGGATCATCCGCAGCCAGGCCTATAACCTGACCCACAGGGGTGGCCCTCTGCGGGGCGGTTCAACCATAACCCAGCAGCTGGCGCGCAATCTGTTCCTGACCCCAAACCAGACCTATCGCCGCAAGGCGCAGGAGCTGATCCTGGCGGTCTGGCTCGAGGCCAGCTTCTCGAAGCGCGAGATCCTCGAACTCTATCTGAACCGGGTCTATTTCGGGGCCGGGGCCTACGGGATCGAGGCTGCGGCCCAGCGCTATTTCGGCAAGCCCGCCTCCCAACTGTCCATCGGCGAAAGCGCCCTTCTGGCCGGCATGATGAAGGGCCCCTCCCGCTACAGCCCGGTCTCGGCCACCGATCGGGCCGCCCGGCGCGCCACCATCGTGCTCGATGAGATGGTCCGCACCCGGGCCATCACCGCCGAGCAGCGCAACGAGGCCTTCCGCACGCCGGTCCGGGTCAATCCGGTCCTGGCCAACCAGCGCGCCCAGTATTTCACCGACTGGGTGGATGATCAGGTTCGCAGCCTGGTAGGGGAGCCCACCGAGGATCTGGTGGTGGAAACCACCCTGGACCTGCCGATCCAGGCCGGGGCCGAACAGGCCCTTCGTCGGGGGGTCATCGCCAATGAGACCTCCGGCATCCAGCAGGGGGCCCTGGTGGCCATCGACGGCGAGGGCCGCATCCGCGCCTATGTCGGCGGGGCCAACTATGCCGAGAGCCAGTTCGACCGTGCCACGGTTGCGCGGCGCCAGGCCGGTTCGGCCTTCAAGCCCTTTGTCTAACTCACCGCCATGGAACAGGGCCGGACCCCCGCCGTCCAGGTGGTGGATGAACCCGTCAAGATCGGGTCCTGGGAGCCGAAGAACTATACCAATGACTTCAAGGGCCCCATGACCCTCCAGGCGGCCCTGGCCCAGTCCATCAATACTGTGGCCGCGCGTCTGGCCAATGAGGTCGGCACCGGCAATGTGGCCTCGACGGCCCGGCGTCTGGGCATCACCTCACACATCCAGCTGGACCCCTCCATGGCCCTGGGGGCCGTCGAGGTCAGTCCCCTGGAAATGGCCCAGGCCTATGCGCCCTTTGCCAATGGCGGCTTCCTCGCCAGGGGCTATGGCATCGAACGGATCCGCACGGCCTCGGGCAAGGTGCTCTACGACCACAGCGTGGACAAGGCCGAGCGCAAGGCGGTGATTGGCTCGCCGGCCCTGCAGTACATGAACCAGATGATGCGCCAGGTGATTGTCGGCGGCACCGGAACCCGGGCCCGGGTTCCGGGCTATGACATCGCCGGCAAGACCGGAACGACCAGTGATTACAGGGACGCCTGGTTTGTCGGCTATACGGGGGGCTTCGTCTCGGCCGTCTGGCTCGGCCGGGATGACAATACACCCATGAAGCGAGTGGCCGGGGGCGGTGCGCCGACAG
>CAIYZB010000420.1 GCA_903930545.1 uncultured Alphaproteobacteria bacterium | reverse complement strand
TCGCGGCTCCCTCACCGGAGATCGCGGCGACCAGCTCTTCCTCGACAACCTGGCCCGGCTGCTGAAAGGCGAGACCCCGCACAATCTGGTGCCCCCCGGCGATATCGGCGTCGGCTAAAAGGCCCACCAGTCCGTCATGAACAGGTCAGCCGTCGTCAGCGTGCCAACCGCCTCGTCCAGTTCCGTTGCGCGTTTTGTGTCCCGGATCGCCCCTGGCAGATCGCCGCGATCCCGTCTGACTTGGCTGCGGACGAACCAGCCATAGGCGAGCTTCGGATCAGCGAGGATCGCTTTGTCAGCCATGGCCTCTGCTGCTGGGAGATCTCGTGAACGGCGCAGGTTTTCGGCCTTGATTGCTGAGGCATAGGCGAGTGGTCCATCGAGCTCGATGACCTTGTCTATCTGGTCATTGGCTTGGGCAAACTGACCCGCTTCCATCAAAAGCAGCGCCAGATTCACTCTGAGTTCGAAGTCCTTCGGTTCGAGGGCGATCGCCCGCCTCAAAAGGGCCACGGCCTGATCTGGCTTGCCTTGGTGGTAGGCGATCAAGGCCTGTGTATTTATAACGAGGCTTTCGTCTGGGCGCTCTACTACGGGAAGTTTCAGGTCTGCTTCGGCCTTGGATAGATCGCCATCGAAAGTCCAGATGACCGCACGATAGAGAAGGGCATCTGTGTTCTTAGCGTCGTACTCGATGGCGGTTGTCAGATCGGACACGGCCCCATCGAGATCCGACAAGGCCGCGCGAATCTCGCCCCGTCTTGTCCATAGGCCGGTTTGACCCGGGTTCAGGTCAATGGCCCGGTTCAGGCTGTTAATTGCGGCCTGGAGGTCGCCCCGGGCGCGCCAGATATCGGCACCAACCTCCCAGAAGTCCGGGTCTCTTGGATAGAGCTTGAGGGCCTGGGCGAGGTCCCTTGCCGCGATTTCGGTCTGGTCAGGCAAGTGCAGGCGAATGTGAAGCTTCCAGAGCAGGGCCAGTCTATTTCGTGGCTCTTCAGCCAGAACCGATTCGACCTCGGCCATGGCGTCCTGAGCGCGATCCTCTCCAAGGAGGAAGGTGATGTAACCGACCTTCAGGTCCACATCTGAGGGATCCAGTTTGATGCCTGCCCTGAAGTCCCTCTCGGCCTCCGTCTTTCGATCGAGCCTGGCCAGGATCTGGCCCCTGAGTTCAAAATTTCCGGCAAAGGGAATTTCCTTGATGGACGGGTCCAGCAGGGCGAGGGCCGCCCCTAGCTCTCCTTGTTCGAAGAGCACCCGGGCCCGGACATAGGTGTTCCAGGGCTCTTCTGGATCCAGGTCGTAGGCACGTTCGGCAGCCTCACGCGCTTCGACTAGCCGACCCTCGGCCCGAAGAAGATTGGATCGCGCTGCATAGAGATCCGGGCTGTCGGGCGAAGCGACTATGGCCCTGTCAATTTCGGCCAGCGCCCTGCTGGTCTTGCCCGCTTCGTAGAGGTCATAGGCGCGGACTACGATCCTTTCGTCCTTTTCTGATGACTCAGCCCGTGCCGGACCCGCCCCCCAGATCCCGGCAACAAGGCACAGGACCAGGCCCCATTTCACCATCACCGATTGTAAAAACATGTCGCATTCCTCCAGAAACACAATCAGGAGTGCATATTTTTATTCGGAACACAACAGGAACGTGTGGGCTACAGCTCCACGGTCATCTGGGTCTGGAGGACCAGGGCGAGCAGCTTGCCCTCGGCGCTGGTGATCTTGGTCTGCCACACACTGGAGCGGCGGCCGATGTGTAGCGGCGTGGTTTCGCCGGTGACGGTG
>CAIYZB010000419.1 GCA_903930545.1 uncultured Alphaproteobacteria bacterium | reverse complement strand
GTCCGAACTCGACCCGGCCATCCATCTCAGCAATGACCGCGCAATCCTTAGGACGACGGGCTTCGAACAGCTCGGCAACCCGTGGCAGACCGCCGGTGATGTCGCGTGTCTTGGCGCTTTCGGTTGGAAGGCGCGCCATCACGTCGCCGGGCAGAACCTCGTCGCCGTCACCGACGGAGAGAACCGCGCCCACAGGCAGCTGATAACGGGCTTCACCGCCGTTGGACAGGCGCATATAGGCCCCGTCCTTGTCGATGACCGCCATGGCCGGACGCAGGTCCGAACCACGCGGGCTGGCACGCCAGTCCGAGACCGTCTTGTTGGAGATGCCGGTGGCTTCGTCGGCCTCTTCGCGCACGGACAGACCATCGACCAGATCCTCGTAACGGGCACGGCCCGCCACTTCGGTGATGATCGGGGTGGTGTAGGGGTCCCAATCGGCCAGACGCTGACCACGCTTGGTGGCCTCCCCGTCCTTAACCCGCAGGCGAGCGCCGTAAGGGGGCTTATAGGTTTCCCGGTCCTTGCCATCGACCTGCAGGACGATGAGCATGTTGCGGCTCATGACCACCAGTTCGCCTTCGCGAGACGTCACGGTGGCACCGCCGACAAACTTAACCGTACCGTCGTTGGTCGCTTCGAAGAAGGACTGTTCAGCCACCTGAGCCGTACCGCCAATGTGGAAGGTACGCATGGTCAGCTGGGTGCCGGGCTCACCGATGGACTGAGCGGCGATAACGCCGACCGCTTCACCGATGTTCACCTGCGTCCCACGGGCCAGATCGCGGCCGTAGCAGGTGGCGCAGGTGCCGATCTTGGCCTCGCAGGTCAGGACCGAACGGACCTTCACCGACTGCACGCCCGACGTTTCGATCAGGTCGCACATGTTCTCGTCAAGATAGGTGTCCGCCGGGATGATGATCTCGTTGGTGCCCGCATGACGGATATCTTCCGCCGTCGAGCGACCCAGAACCCGAAGGCCCAGCGAGACCAATGTGTCACCGCCTTCGACCACAGCGCGCAGGGTGATGCCCCGCGTGGTGCCGCAATCTTCTTCGACGATGATGCAGTCCTGTGCCACGTCGACCAGACGACGGGTCAGATAACCCGAGTTGGCGGTCTTCAAGGCGGTGTCGGCCAGACCCTTACGGGCGCCGTGGGTGGAGTTGAAGTACTCCAACACGGTCAGGCCTTCTTTAAAGTTCGAGATGATCGGCGTTTCGATGATCTCGCCCGACGGCTTGGCCATAAGGCCGCGCATGCCGCCAAGCTGCTTCATCTGGGCCTGAGAACCACGGGCACCGGAGTTGGCCATCATATAGATGGAGTTGATTTCCAGCTCGCGGCCATCGGGTCCGATGTGAACCGCCTTAAGCTCGTCCATCATGGCGTCAGCGACCCGGTCCGTAGACTTGGCCCAGGCGTCAACGACCTTGTTGTACTTCTCACCCTTGGTGATCAGACCGTCGGCATATTGCTGCTCATATTCCTCGACGAGGGCGCGGGTCTCAGCGACCAGAACCTTCTTGCGCTCAGGAATAACGATGTCGTCCTTACCGAAGGAGATACCAGCCTTGGCCGCTTCCTTGAAGCCCAGACCCATGATCTGGTCGGCGAAGATCACCGTCGCCTTCTGGCCGCAGTGGCGATAGACCACGTCGATCAGATTGCCGATTTCCTTCTTGGTCAGGGGCTTCTCGACCAGCCGGTGACCAAGCGCCGGGTGCTTGGGCAGCAGGTTG
>CAIYZB010000418.1 GCA_903930545.1 uncultured Alphaproteobacteria bacterium | reverse complement strand
TGGTCGGAACGGGCTTCCGCACCCTGTCTGACAGATCCGGAGGATCGCCGCCCGCCCTGGGATTTAGGCGCTCCGGCCAGCAGTCCACCCGCCAGGGGGCTCCAGGGGATCAGGCCCAGGCCATATTCCAGACAGGCGGGAATGACCTCCATCTCGGCGCGGCGTTCGATCAGGTTATAGAGGCCCTGCTCGGCCACCAGCCCCAGCTGATGGCCCGCCCTGGCCCGCTCATTGGCCTGGGCGATCTTCCAGCCGGGGAAGTTGCTGGATCCCACATAGGTGATCTTGCCCTGGGCCCGCAGGCGATCCATGGCCTGCCAGATCTCCTCGATGGGAGCTGTCCGGTCGATGTGGTGCATCTGGTAGAGGTCGATATGGTCGACCTGCAGCCGCTTCAGACTGGCATCGCAGGCCATCTGGATATGGCGGGCCGACAGCCCACGGTCATTGATGTCGTCGGACATCGGCTCATGGACCTTGGTGGCCAGGACGATCCGATCCCGTCTGGCCCGGTCCTGGACCAGCCACTGTCCCAGCAGGGTCTCGGTGGTTCCGACCCCCAGATGGCCGCCATACTGGTTGGCGGTGTCGATGAAATTGATCCCGGCCTCGACCGCCGAATCCAGGATGGCGAAAGCCTCGTCCTGGGGCGTCTGGGGCCCGAAGTTCATGGTCCCGAGGCAGAGTTCAGAGACCTTCAGGGCGGATCGGCCAAGCTGGCGATACTTCACGGATTTGGCCTTTCGTCGCCCTAGGGGGCTCTCAATGTCGCCCCGGTGATCAGGGTCTCGCTGGAATCCGCCACACAATGACGAACCAGTTTCTGGGCGCGTTCCGACAGGCGCTTGTAGTCGGCATAGGTGATGCCGGGAACAATGGGCTCGCGGAACCAGGGGGCATAGAATTCAAGATTGGGGATCGCCCGCAGGGCATTGGAGATGTTCGGCGTTCCCCCATGCCAGGCTCGCACGTCGCGGACCATGATCGCCCCAGCCGGTGCCGGGCAGACCGTGCTCAGCCGCATCCATTCGGGCTCATCCCCCAGGCTGGGTATGCGCACGCGGGAATGCTGGGTGCCGGGGATCTGGCGCGTTGGCCCGTTCAGGCGGGTGACATCCTGGGGCAGGAAATTCACGCAGACATAGGGGCAGGGCAGGTCGCGGATGGTCAGCTGCCGCCGGGGGTCGTGAAAGGCGCTGAAGGGGGTGGTGGTATCATCGCGCCAGCCCTGAACATCGGAATGCAGGGGCTGGTAGCCGACGGCACCCGGCAGGCAGAAGTCACCGCTGGCGGCGCGCAGGACATAGTTCTCGGACTCGAAGATGGCGCTCACCACCTCGTTCACTACGGGGATGTCCAGCAGCATCTGCCATTCCGGGCGATGGAGCTGACTGCGGGTCAGGCTGGAGCCGCCGAAGGAATAGCGGTGGGCACCGCGATTGCCCTTGCGGGCCTCATCAAGGGCGAGGATCTCGCCGATCACCTCGTGACAGCCCTTGGCCAGAAAGTCCGTCTGTTCGGAATTCAGGGCATTGGCAATGACCACAAACCCGTCCCGCCGGAACAGGTCTACGGCATGTTTGATGTCGCCCGGCTCGAGGATATCGAGGCCCTTGATGCCGTTGTTGGCTTCCAGATGGGCCCGCAGGGCCACAACCTCGGGGCTGATCGACCAGTCCTCGGCCTCGCCAGCCACTACTTCCGCCCTGTCCATGTCGCATCCTCCCTGACGCGCCCCGACGATCAGCCTTTTTGAGGCGAGGTCAATATCGATGGGTCGGAGTGTGTTAGCCCAATGCTGCAGTGCGGGCACGGTTGTGGCATCCAGGGTCCGGCCTGGGCCACAGGAGCTTTCAGTGTGATGGGCTCAGGGGCCGAACAGGATCGCCCCGAAATTGAAAGGCCGGGCACTCAGGGTATGTGGCGGGTTGTCGGTCAGGTCCACTACGGGCCTCGCGCCGACCGGCCATGTGTTGCCGAGGCCCCCGTCGCGTTCATCAGGCGTTAAAGTAAACGCAGTTCAAAATTTATTGATTTCAAGGGCTTCATTGAGCAATTTAGTCACTTTTTCAAGTCTTGCCCGCAATTCGCCGTTGGTAATTTCAAGTTCTTTTAGATAATCTCTATTGTTCGCTTCAAGTTCCTGTAGATAGGATTTTGTAATTTCTTCAGATGCGAGATTCGTTATCGGTTGGGTATTTATAACAGGCACGCGCCAAATAGAATTTGTCCCGACAAGGCCCGTGAGTTGAACTTCAATTTCCTTGATCGTGTCGCGTAAATTCTCAAAATCGCCTTCAAGGGACATGCTAGCTCCTTTGCCAATCCCTGTTGAACCAAAGCCATCCGTGCATCGCCAGGTCGTGTCCGGCGAGGGCCCCAAGAGGCGCGCGAATGGGGACGTCGAAGCTGACCCGGAAACCAATGCCGGGAACGAGCAGGCCGCCCAGACTACTCAAGTTATTCATATCGAGATCGCCAGCGATGCCCTCGGCGGACCAGGCTAGCCTCATCAGGACCTCACCATCCCTGGCGGGACGACGGCGCGCGAAGGTGACCGTTGGTCCGCATCGGCCAGGCTGGTGACACCTCACGCACCAGCCTGTTGCCGTTGGGGGCTCTGAAGGTGATGCGGGACTGGTCGACAAGCAGGCCGACTTGCGCCTCGCTGTCAATTTCGACCACATAGAAGCCCTTCACCACGTGGGCATTGAGTTCCTTGGCCATCTTGACATCGAGGCCCGACAGCTTGCGGCCGATGGAGGTCACACTTGTCGCATTGGGGCTGACGCCCTTGCCGCCCAACCCGGACGCCCAAAGAAGATAGCGCTTGAAGCTGGGGGTCTCTGCCAGGTGCGCGATCTGCTGGTATGCGGCGCTGGCTATGATCTCAGATTCAGGAACAACTACAAAGCCGGCCGCCGTCAGGTCAGCCTTCAATTGACTATGGGCCTCGGTGGTGACGGCCTCCTGCAGGGCAGGGTCTATGACCGGCATGGCATGGGTGGCCCGGTCCGAGTTCCCTTCGGCGAACAGGTCATTGCTCTGGACCTCGGGGCCGGCTGCTGAGGACTGGAAGGAGACGATCACGCTGGCAATCGCCACTCGCCGGGTCGCCGACAGGCCGGAAATAGCGGGGCCTGTGAAGGCGGACTGGGCCAGAGGCGTCTGACAAAACGCACCATGGGGCACCAGGAAAGCCGAACAGGCACCTATGGCCAGGGCTATCAGAGGCTTGGACAAGGGCAGGCTCCCTTAGGGGCTGTCTCCCCGCCGGGCGCGGCAGGAGGGCGATACCTTAGGTTGCCCCGCCGCTTGCCGGCGGTCAGCCCCATTTGGGTTAAAGGGGGTCGCTCTATTTGGGGTATATCTGCGACAAACTGCTCTAGAAATGCCATTTCGGGTAAAACGGCATGCTCCATTTGGGTTAGATCGGTTGATATCTGTGATTTCGGCGCAGATTTGAATTTAATGAGCCCACTCCCGAGTTTCCTCGACGCTCTCCGAATCTCAAAAGACGCTGAAGGTCTTTTGCATGCACTGATCGAGCACCCGACTGGACTTGAGGCGGCCATGAATCTTGCGGCAGAGGATCTTGATCCGGCCTTAGCCGAGATCCTGCACGACAAGGTCGGGGCCCCGGCCATTCTTGATCCAGAAGGGTTCGCCTCCGCGGTCTGCGACCGGGAGGGCCGGTTGATCCATGCCAGCCCGAGATTTACGGACCGGTTCCACATGACAGATTTGGTAAGGACAACCCGGAAGGGCCTGGCTGGTGATCGACCGCATGTCGTCATAGTCAACGATCGCCGAACAAGCCGACCCTTCGCCCTATTGGCGGTCCCTGCCTGCTTTGCCCTAAACCTACCCATCGATCCGGATGGCCTGGCCTTTATGGAGGCCGCACCGGGGGGGTATGTCTTGTTGACCCTTAACCCCAGTGTACTCTCCTGGAAGACGGCAAGCGAGGTCATGGGACTGTCGGCGGCCGAGGGTCAACTGGTTGCAGCCTTGGCCTACCACGGCGACCTGCAACGTGCGGCTGCCTCACGCAATATTGCCCACGAGACCGCCCGCAAGTTCGTCGCGTCAGCCCTGCGAAAGACCGGAGCCCACCGTCAGACCGACTTGGTCCACAACGCTCTTAACATCTCAGCAGGGGAGTTGGCCGAGCCGACCCACCTGAGTTCTCTGCTTCAGGACCTGTTCGCCCTGTCCGGGCCTCAGGCCGACCTGGCCGTCCTGCTGTCGCACGGCATGACCCGTGACAATGCAGCTGCCAAATTGGGTCTGACCGCCGTCCAGACCAAGGCGGCCTTGAAGTTGGTCTTCGAGCGCTGCGGAGTCGCCAGTGCAGTGGACCTGGCGCGGATCGTTACAAAGATCAGCGCCCTCGAAGCGATGGCTATCGCCAGTCATTTGGTCATCAAAACAAGGGACCACAGCAAAGAGGTCGTGCGCCTGGTTCCCCGCCGTAGCCGAGAAGGAACTGTTGCAGTGATCGATCACGGGCCGGACCATGGCGATCCGGTAATGATTTTCCACGCCGGAAGCAGTGGACGGACCCATGTTACACGCTTCATCACGGCCCTTCAGGTCGAAGGCTTTCGTCCCATCAGTATAGAGAGGTCCGGGTTTGGCCTTTCGACATTCCTCAATGGCGACCCGGTAAAGACGGCGGTCGAAGACATCGCCGATGTTCTGGAAAATCTGGCCATCCCACAGGCCCGTGCTATTGCGCTTGGGACTTTCGCCGCCGTAGTCGCGTGTGCGGCCCAGAATGCCGGCGTCGTGACAGGCGGCGTCATGGTCAACCCTGACCCGGCAGATTCGCCTGACGTGAGGGTAGGGAGTTGGCACATCAAACTTCTCAAGGTCATGGCCCTTAGAAATCCATCACTCGTGGCCGGGTTCGTTCGTTTGCTCTACCACACGGCGAACTCCAACGCCTTCGAGCAATCCTTTCGCCGTGTCGCTCAGGGCTCTCAAGCGGACGAAGCTCTGATTGATGATGCGGGAGTGCTGGCCGAATTCGAGCGGGGTGCTAATCAGGCCGCGGTGGGTGAGCACGGCGTGATCAATGAATTGCAGGCCCTGGGGCGAGGTCCCCTGCCGGAAGCGGTCGCAGACTCTGGTGTCTGGACGATACTCTTCGGAGCCGGGGACTCCACCCTCGACGCCAGGGCCGGCCAGGTCTACTGGCAGTCCAAACTTCCCGACGCCCACATTGAGATCCTGGCCGATGGCGGCCACTGGGTGCATGTCAGCCATGCGGCCCAAACTATTGCCGCCCTGGCGGGACTGGGCCGGCGCGTCGCCGCATAGGCCCGGCTAAGCCCCCCCCGGCTCCCGCCTCCACCTGCCCATCCTTCAGAGAGATGCGCCGGGCGCAGCGGGCGGCGACCTGTTCGTCGTGGGTGCAGATGAGGAAGGTGGTGCCGTCTTCCCGGTTCATCTCGGCCATCAGGTCCAGGACCTGACCGGCGGCGACGCGGTCCAGGCTGCCGGTAGGTTCGTCGGCCAGGACGAGGTCGGGATGGTTCATCAGAGCCCGGGCAATGGCCACCCGCTGCTTCTGTCCCCCTGACAGGCGGGTGGCGGGAAAGTCCATGCGATCGCCCAGGCCTACCCGGCCCAGCAGGTCCCGGGCCCTTTGGCGCATGGCCGGCGAAATGCCTCCCGTCGGGGCGGCGGCCGGGAAGGCGACATTCTCTGTGGCGGTAAAGTCCGGCAGCAGATGGTGAAACTGGAAGATGAAGCCCAGGCGCTGGTTGCGGAACAGGTCGCGCTGGGCGTCGGACAGGGCCTCGACCCGCTCGCCGGCTATGGTCAGGGTGCCGGCGGTGGGGCGCAGCAGCAGGCCGACAATGGACAGCAGCGTCGACTTGCCCGACCCCGATGCCCCTGTCAGGGCCGCCAGTTCACCGGGATCGAGGGTCAGGTCTACGTCCTGCAGAACCTGGGTCTGCTCGTCGCCATTGCGGAAGGTCATGCCGATCCCGCGGGCCTCCAGAACGGTCGTCATTGCTGGATCGCCTGAAGGGGGTCGAGGCGGGCGGCAGACCTGGCCGGGATGACGGACGCCAGGACTGCCCCCAGGGTGGTCAGCAGAAACACGGCGACATAGCCCCCCTCTGCCGGAGCGATCGGCAGGGCCATGCTGCCGTCCGGCTTGGTCAGGGTGGCCAGCCAGACACAGAGGCCGAAGCCGCTGAGGCAGCCGATCCCGGCCCCGATCATGCCGATGAGCAGGCCCTGGAGCACAAAAACCGTGGCGATGAAGGTCTTCGAGACGCCAAAGGCCCGCATGATGCCGATCTCGCCGCTGCGTCGATTGGCCGAGAGACTGAGGGCACTGGCAATGCCGATCAGGACGGAGATCAGGGAAAAGGTCTGGATCAGGGTGCCGGTCTGGGCCTGGGCGGTGAGCCCGCCCTCCAGACTGGCGTTCTTCTCCTGCCAGGAGGTGGCCCGTAGTCCGGTGGCCTCATGGAGGAAGGTGGCAAAGGTCCGGGCGTCGTTGGGGTCCGTCAGCTTGACCTCGATATTGGTCACCCCTTCGGGCAGGCGGAACAGGGGCCGCGCCGTCTGGATCGAGATATAGGCCACACGTTCATCCAGGGTCTGCATGCCGGTCCGGAAGACGCCGCGCACGGTGAGCAGGCGGTCGATGCCGCGATCGGTGCGAAACAGCACCGGCTGGCCCGCCGACAGACCAAGGCTCTCGGCCAGCCTCACCCCGATCAAAATCCCGTCCGCCCCGAGACCAGAACTACCCCTGACAATCTGGGTGCTGATGGGCGTTATGGCGTCCAGATCGAGGGGGTCCAGGGCGGTGACCGCCACCGGGGCAATGGCCTCGCCCTTGACCAGAAAGGCACTGCCCGAAATCTGGGGGCTCACCGCCGAGACAGTTGGCTGGCTGCGAAGCAGGGCCTCGGTGGAGCGCCAGGCGCGGATCTGGCGGCGCTGGAAGGTGGAGACCAGGGCCACGGCCTGCGGTTTGGCGTCCGGTCCCGACAGGACCCGCGCCACCCTGGTCATGGGCTCGAGGGAGACATGGGCGCTGCTGGCTGTGACATCGTCGGTCAGACGGACTGCGAGCCCCTTGATCAGGGCGGTGATGAAGACGAAGGCCGTGACGCCCAGGGCGACCCCGGCGATGAGCAGGGCCGTCTGGGCCGGGTTGGAGAACAGATAGCGGCGGGCGACGGTGAGGGCGAACATCCTCCTAACGACCGCCCACTGGGCGTACCCGGGCCCCCGGTCGTGTCTCAGCCGGGGTCAGCACGACCCGGTCTCCGGCGGCGAGACCCTGTTCCACAATGGCTCCGAGGGAGGGCCAGTCGGCGATCCGGATGGCCCGGGCGATCACAATACCCTGGGCATTGACGACATAGACATTGGGCGCGGTGGTGGCGGCGAGCACGGCCTGGCGCGGCACGACAATGCCCGCCTCCCGCCGGGCGACAATGACGGTGACATCCACCGAACGGCCGGGGGGAAACCGGACCTGACCCGTGGGGACCAGCTTGATCAGCCGCCCACCGGTGGTCGGGTCTATCCGGGGAGAAACGTCACTGACCCGGGCCTGAAAGACGGTATCGGATCCGGAAAGGGCTGCGCGGGCGGCCATGCCCGGGGCCAGGGCATCTGCATAGGCCTCGTCCACATCTGCCTGAAGCTCGACACCGTCCAGGGAGCCGAGCTGGAAGAGCGTCGTCTCAGGGGAGATCACCTGGCCGTTGTCGATAGGGCGGACCAGGACCCGGCCGGCCATGGGGGCGCGGATGGTGAACTCTCCCGTCTGGGCCGATGCGGCGCGGCGTTCGGCGGATGCGGCCAGTAGGCCCGCCTGTGCGGACTGCAGCACTGCGCGAGCCTCACTCAGGGCGGCGGCCGAAGCAAAGCCGCGAGCCGCAAGAGTGCTGGTGCGGTTGAAGGCCAGCCTCGCACGATTGAGTTCGGCGCTCGCGGCGGCGACCCGGGCACCTGAAGCCTCGGTCTGGGCCTGTTCCACCCTGGAGCGGATGACGGCCAGAGGCGCACCGGCGGCCACCAGGTCCCCATCGTCATGGAGCAGATCAATTACCTGGCCAGGATTGGGAGAGCGGACCTCCACCAGGGTTTCGGGTCTCACCCTGGCGACCACCGAAAGCACGATCTCAATGGGACCAGGCCTGATCTCGAGGACACTGACCTCCCTTGGCCTGAACATGGTCCAGCCAAGGCCTCCCAGGACAAGCAGGGCAAGGACTGCGGCAGTCCAGGCGATCCATCCGTGCCGGGGGGCGTGCGGGTCGGGTTCGCGCCCCTTCGTCACCGCATCGGGACTGGAGGCCGTCCCGGTCAGAGCAGGACCATAAGAACAGGCAGGCCAGCGCCCGCCAGCAACACGGCCAATCCTGCGGCGCGGTTCTTTATGCGGGTGAGCCCCATCCAGAGGCCCAGGCAGGTGGACACTACGATGCCCAGGGCTGTGACCAAGAACACCCATTTCAGCGCTGTCTGGCCGAGGGGCGCGGCAGGTTCCTTCCGCTCGCTTTCCGCGCGCACGGGTCCAGGGGCGGCCGGGCGTTGGGGCTTCAGGGCAAACTGTTGATGTATATGTACCTGAGCGAGCTTTTCGATGACCGGGGCTGGCCTGTAGCCGTCCTCCGCCTCGTGCAGGCCAAAGAGCTGCAGGGCACCGGTACAGGCAAACATCAGCAGGGTGGGGGCAATGAACAGGCCCAGATATTCATGGGCCTTGCGCAGCCAGCGCATGCGAAGGGGGCGATCCGAGAAGAAGGCCATGGCCCCCGGCTGATCAGTCATGCTGCTGTGTTCCGTCGCGCCGGTTAGCCGGACTGGCCTGGCGCACCTGGACTACGCCCGCCGCCTCGCCGCGGTTCCGCCCTTAGAGGACGGGCCCTGCGAGGCGCAGCAGGTTTTCCAGAAATCGCTGGCTGGCCGGACGCTCGGCCCAGGTCTTGGCCTCCAGCCGTCCGCTCTGGGCCACATAGTCGTCCAGTATGATCCCCAGGGCCGCATTGATCTCGGCCTCATAGATCACGAGGCTCAGCTCCAGGTTCAGATAGAAGCTGCGCAGGTCCATGTTCACGGTGCCGAAGACGGTGATGTCCTCATCGATCAGGACCACCTTTGAATGCAGCAAGCCATCGCCAAAGCGGCGGATGTCCACGCCCGAGGCCAGGAGCTCGCCATAGGCGGCCTGGCTGGCATATTGGCTCAGCTGGGTATCAAGGGTCAGGGGGACGATGAGCTGGACCTCGACCCCGCGTTTTGCTGCCGAGGTCAGGGCAAGCATGATGGCCTGGTCCGGGATGAGATAGGGCGTGACAATCCGCACCCTGCGGCGGGCATTGAAGATGGCCGTGACAATGACCTCATAGATGGTCGATCGCGGCATTTCCGGTCCCGAGGGCAGGAGTTGCATACGCGCCACGGCCCCATCCCGGGGGCCCATCCGGATGTCGATGGGTAAGGGCCGCAGGACAGCACGGTCTATGTCGGAGCCTTTTTGATCGAACAGGAAGTCAGCATTGAAGACACAGGTCAGGGCGTCGACCATCTCGCCCTCGATGCGCATCATCAGATCTATCCAGGCCCCGACCTTGCTGGCCTGTTTGAACAACCGCGGGTCCACCAGATTGTAGCTGCCCGTATAGGCCACGGCTCGGTCGCAGATCAGCAGCTTGCGGTGATTGCGCAGGTCGGAGCGTTTGGAAAACGACTTCAGCCGACCAACGGGAAGGGACCTCACGACGGACACGCCATGGGCTCTCAGGCGCTCAGGCCATGGGGAGCGAAAGAAGGCCTTGCTGCCGAAATCGTCGGCAAGGATCTGGCACTTCACGCCCCGCGCTGCGGCCCTCAAAACCGCCTCCAGGACCGCCTCCACCCGGCCTGAGGGCTCGATGATATAGAATTCGAGATTGCAGCTGGTGCGCGCCGCATCGATGTCTCGGCCCATGGCCCCCAGGATCTCGCCGGCGTCGGTGAAGATGACATAGTCATTGCGCGCCAGGAGCGGAAAGCCACTTTCCCGGGTGATGGCGCGGGACAGGCCGGCGAAGGGCTCGGGAAGGTGGGCCAGAGAGGCCCCGTCTGTACCCTCTACGGCATAGGCCTTCTGGTAGAGGGTCCTGATGCGCTGGCCCAGCTTCAGGCGCCGCGCCCCGAGACTGTGGTCGCCGAAGAAGATGTAGAGGGCGGGCCCTGCGAGAGGCAGGGTGACCAGCAGAACGATCCAGGCCAGGGCCGTATTCACCTCCAGCCGTCGATAGAGAATGCGCAGCGTCAGGGCGGCAGTGACCACCAGATGGGCCAGCATGGTTTCGGTGCCGAGGGTGAACACGTGGCATCCTGCGCCGGCGGCCTGAATTCGGCCTTGGCTGTGGTAGATCAGATGCCGGTGCCCAGGGGTATGCCAAAGTGAAGCTGCTGACATGGAACATCCAGGCGGCCATCGGCACCCGTCGCTACCGGGACTATGTCCTGAAAGCGCACCGCCAGCTCCTGCACACGGCCTCCAAGTCTGCGATCCTTGACAGCATCGCCCGGGAGATCGCTCCCCATGATGTGGTCTGCCTGCAGGAGGTGGATCTGGGGGGGCGTCGCGCGGGCTACCGTTCCCAGGTGGAGGAGATCGCCCGGCTGTCCGGCCATGCCCATATTGCGGTCCAGGAGAACCGGACCATCCCGGGCATTTCCCGGCACGGCAATGCCATGCTCAGCCACTTCCCCCTTGATGTGGTGGAGGATCTGAAACTGCCGGGACGGCTGTCCGGACGCGGCTGCCTGATTGCCGATGTCCGGGCTGATCAGCACCTCAGGGTGGCCTGCCTTCATCTCAGCCTTGGCCAGGCCGATCAGACCCTCCAGCTGACCGCCATTGCGCGGCTGGTGAGAGAGCCTCGCCCCTGGGCGGTGATGGGGGATTTCAATTGCGGTGGTCGCAGCGGACCGATCTCGGCCTTCTGCGAGCTGACGGGGGGTGACCTGCCTGCGGTCACGCCCCCCACCTTTCCCGCCTGGAAGCCCCGCCGGGACTTTGATCACATCATCACCGGCGGGGGCGTGGTGCTGGAGCATTACGGCGTCGAACCGGCAAACTTCTCGGACCATCTGCCGGTCGCGGCGCGCATCGGCTTCTAACCGCTCTGCGTCTAGCCAGCCTCGGGTGTTGATCCGGTCACGGAACTGGCTCCGGGACGGATATAGCGGGGCATGGCCATCAGCCCGGCCTTCACTGCGGCGAGGAGCTGGGTCTCGATGGACACGGCATCGGTGATGTCCTGATAGACCCCGTCCAGGAAGTTGATATTGGCCCCGTTGACCACGAAGATCCCCTCCGCCGCTTCGGTGGCGTCTGCCGGGACGCTCAGGGTGTGGATCGACCCGCCCGGTTCGAACAGATAGCTGCCCGCCGTCTGGGGATCATCAGGGTATTCCAGATAGTTCCAGGTCCCCTTGGTGGTGAAGAAGTGGACCGTGCCGGTGTGATAGTGGGTCGGCAGGACCGTGCCCGGTGCGAACCGGCCATACATGACCCAGACCCCGTTTTCCGGGTCGAGGAACAGGGGTGTGAGGCTGACATCCCCAGGAGGGACAGGCTCCTGGTTGATATTGACGGTCAGGAGGCGGTCCTGGTGCGTGGTCGCCGTAGGCAGGGCCATGGGGGTGTCCTCTTGGGTGCGGGGGCTAACGCTTAGCCCGGCAGGCATCGGAGCAATAGCGCACCTCGTCCCAGACCTTTTCCCACTTTTTTCGCCAGGTGAAGGGCCGCCCACAGGTGGCACAGACCTTGGTGGGGAGATTGGCCTTGGCGATGCGTTTGGGGCTCACGGGCGCAATCAGGCGGTCTTCACAAAGGGCAGGAACCGGGCGGGCGAAACCT
>CAIYZB010000417.1 GCA_903930545.1 uncultured Alphaproteobacteria bacterium | reverse complement strand
GGCAAGACCGGAACCACCAGTGATTATCGCGACGCCTGGTTCGTCGGCTATACCGGCGGCTTCGTGGCCGCAGTCTGGGTGGGCAAGGACGACAATACCCCGATGCGCCGCGTAACCGGCGGCGGAGCTCCGGCGGTGATCTGGCGCGACTTCATGACCGCAGCCCTGCCGCGCCTGAAGACCGAGGCCATTCCCGGCGGGGTCATCACTCCGCCCCCTGCCGAAGCGATCAACCCCGATCCCATCGGAGACCTGATCGATGGCGGCGGACAGGCCCCGGCAACCTCTGACCATGCCCCGGGCGAAAAGGCTCCGACCGAGGATATCCCCTTCTAGGTCCCGAAGGCGTGCAGGCGGGCGGCCTCGGCCCGAAGCCAGTCCCGGTGGGGACGCATATCCCCGATCAGGGCCTGAACATGGGCCCAGAAGCGGGGGCCGTGGTTAAGTTCCAGCAGGTGGGCGCATTCGTGGGCGGCGACATAGTCGGCCACCTCGAAGGGGGCCAGGGCCAGTCGCCAGCTATAGCGGATGGCCGGGGGCCTCAGACCGATCCCTGGCTTGCAGGAGCCCCAGCGGGACTTGGCGTCCATGATGGTGACCGTGGGCAGCCGTGTGCTGAGGGCAGCGGCATGGACCTGGGTCCGGGCACTGAGTACCTCAAGGGCATGTCGCTTGAGGGCCCGGACGACGGCACGGACATAGGCCTCACCCTCGCCCCTGGCCAGGATCCGGGCTGACTCCGCCTCCGTCGCCGGAACAAAGCTCGCGCCACGTCCGCCGCGTTCGAGGCGGCAGGGCTGACCAAAGACCGAGATCACCATGCCGGGCTCGATGAGGGTGGCAGGGGGCAGTTCGGCCAGTCGATCGGCAATCCAGTCGGCGCGATCCTGGGCGAAGTTCGCGGCCTCTGACAGTCGGCGGGGATTGGGGGCGGTGGCCACGACCTCGCGGCGCGTGCGGTCCAGTCGCAGGGACACCCGACGCGCCCGGGCATGGACCTTCAGCCGAACCCGGTGGCCTGCGATCTCCAGACAGTCGCCATCGCTATAGGTTCGGCCGAACAGACTCATTCAGTCAGTCTAGGCCGCGTTGCTCGCCTTTTCGATCCCATCCTGATGGCGCCGGACAAAGGCCCGGACCCGGGGATAGATCTCCTCGCGGAACCGGCGACCATTAAAGACCCCATAGTGGCCGACATGGGGCTGGACATAGTCTTCCTTGAAGTCGTCCGACAGACCCGTGCAGAGGCCGTGGGCCGCCTGGGTCTGGCCGATGCCGGAGATGTCGTCGTTCTCGCCTTCGACGGTGAGCAGGCCGATATCGCGGATGGACCCCGGCTGGACCGGCCGGCCACGATGGACCAGCTCGCCCTTGGGCAGCAGATAGTTCTGGAACACATAGTCGATGGTCTGGAGGTAGAATTCCTCCGGCAGGTCCAGGACCGACAGATACTCGTCGTAGAATTCCAGGTGCTTCTCGGCAGCGTCGCCGTCACCCTTCATCAGGTCGAGCAGGTACTGTTTGTGGGCATCCTGGTGCTTGTCCATGTTCATGGACATGAAGCTGTAGAGCTGGACAAAGCCCGGATAGACCCGCCGTCCCATCCCCGGATAGGGGGCCGGGACCGTGTCGATCATGGTGGACTTGAACCAGGCAAAGGGGCGTTCCTCGGCCAGCTTGTTGGTCACGGTGGGCGACAGGCGCGCGTCGATAGGAGAGCCCATGAAGGTCATGGTGCCGGGGCGGCTGTCCTCGCCATCCTCTGCCATCATGGCGGCGGCCGCCAGGACCGCGGGCCCGGGCTGGCAGACCGCGACGACATGGGGGCGAGGCCCCAGCTGGCGCAGCATGTCGCGGACATGATCGACATAGTCATGGAAGTCGAAGCGACCCTCCATCAGGGACACGTCCCGGGCATTGGACCAGTCGGTGATGAAGACCTCGTGATCCTGAAGGAAGGCCTGGACCGTGCCTCGCAGCAGGCTGGCATAGTGGCCGGACAATGGAGCGACGATCAGGACGGCGGGTGCCAGCTCTCGGCGACCGGCGCGGCGCAGGTCGGCCATGTCGCGGGTGAAGTGGGTCAGTTTTACCCAGGGGCTGGACCAGACCACAGTGGGACGGACCCGGACCGGCTGGCCATCGATCTCGACGGAATCGATCGCCCAGTCCGGACGGCCATAGCGTCGGGTGAGGTTCGCAAACAGGTCAGCATTGGCAAAGATCCGCCGGCCAAGCTCCGTATCCTTCGCCGGGTTGAGCGGCGAGGACCAGAAGTCCCGTGTCAACCGGGCCGCCAGGCGCAGGGGCGTCGAGGCGTAATAAGCGGCTTCATAGGCTGAATAGAGCATAGGCGAACCATCCCATTGTGCAGCGCAACATAACACCCTGGTGCTTAACGAAGTCCAGCACGTTCAGGTGCAAAGCGAAACAGCTCAGGAGCGCATGGCCTCGGCAATCTGGCGGGCCGCTTCGTCCGGGGTGATGCCAAAGGGCAGGATCCGGTCAAACCGCCCCCGGGGATCCATCAGATAGGCGGCGGTAGAATGGTCCACCAGATAGGCCTCTCCCTCCCCCGCCTTGCGGTAATAGACCCGGTAGGCACGGGCCGCCGCGGCCACCTGGTCCGGGGTGCCGGTCAGACCGATGGTGCCCTTTGGAAACGCCGGATCAGCGAGATAGGCCTTGAGCTGGGCCGGCCGGTCACGCTGGGGATCCACACTGATGAAGATGACCTGCAGCTCCTTTGCACGGGGCCCCAGCTGTTCCCGGGCAAGGGCCAGGCTCTGCAGGGTGGTCGGGCAGACATCGGGACAATAGGTGAAGCCGAAAAAGACCACACTCCAGTGGCGCTTCAGCACATCCTGGTTCACCACCCGCCCGTTCTGGTCGACCAGACTGAAGGCCCCGCCCGGCAGGGCCTGGGCGCGGGGGGCGAGCAGACCACTGGACCAGCCCAGTCCCACAAGCAGGGCCAGGGCCAGGCTACAAGCAGCGGCGATGATCAGATGCCGTCTCGGCACGGTTTTACCCTCGTCAGACTCGCGCTTCTCGCCGATGCTCTGTCCATGGCGCAAGAAGGACAGTCCGCTCCGCAGGAGCCCCTCGATAGGCAAAGCCCCGCCCCTTCGCAAGACGGGCTGAACTGGGGGGGTAGCACGTCCGGTGTCTGGACCAGCCGGCTGAGGCTCAGGACCCTGACCACCCAGAGATGGATCGTGATCGGGGTCGAGCTCGCGATCCTGATAATGTCGGCCCTGATCTTTGACCTCAAGGCCCCCTATGTTCTCTGTTTCGGGGTGGTGGCCATTGCGGCCTGGATCAATCTGCTGACGGCCATTGCCTCCCCCGGGCAGCGCCTTCTGAACAACCTCGAGGCCAGCAGTCATCTGGGGTTTGATCTGCTGCAGGTCACGGCCCTGCTGCTTCTGGCCGGTGGCGCGACCAATCCCTTCATGCTGCTGCTGATCGCCCCCGTCACCATGGCGGCGGCTACCCTGCCCTTCAGATCCGTCCTGGCCCTGGGCGGATTGGCCACGCTCTGCATCCTCGTGCTGAGCCTGTTTCACGGCCCCCTTCCCACCTCTGACGGCAACCCCCTGGATCCCCCCGACGGATTTCTCATCGCCGCCGCAGCGGCCTGTCTGGCCGGAATCGGGATCGTCGCCGGAAATGTGCGTCAGGCCGCCCAGGAATCGGCCCGGATGGGCCTGGCCCTGGATGTTACCCAGACTGTTCTGGCCCGTGAACAGCGGCTGTCGGCCCTGGGGGCCCTAGCAGCCGCGGCGGCCCATGAACTGGGCACGCCCCTGGCCACCATCTCCATCGTCGCCAAGGAGCTGGCGCGGGAAGCCCCCAATGCCATGGTCAAGGAGGATGCCGACCTTCTGATCGCCCAGGCTGAACGCTGCCGGGAAATCCTGCGCCGCCTGACCGAGACCCCGGCCGCAGCCACGGACGAACTGCACGAGCGCATGAGCCTGCTGCAGCTGGTCCACGAGGTCATCGAACCCCATTCCAAGGTCAGGGGCGTTCGGGTTGAGGCCATTGTCACCGGTGCCCCCGGGGTCAGGGCCCCGGATATCTGGCGGATGCCTGAGGTTCTCCACGCCCTGACCTCCTTCGTCGAGAACGCGGTGGACTTCGCCGCATCTGAGGTCCTGATCACCGCCCGCTTTGATCTCGACCGGATTTCAATGGAGGTCCGCGACGATGGCCCGGGCTTTTCGGCAGATGTCCTGTCCAAGCTCGGGGAACCCTATGTCACCACACGTCAGGGTGTTGCCGGGGGCCGGACCGGTCATGTGGGCATGGGCCTTGGGTTCTTCATTGCAAAGACCCTGCTGGAACGCACAGGCGCATTGGTAACCTTCCAGAATGCCCGCCCGAGGGGGGCGGTCATCTCGGCGCGTTGGCCCCGGGCGCGCATCGAAACCCCTGCCCGCAACGAGTTCCAGGGCCTTTGAGATTAATCATAGGTCGAATCGATGCCTCGGCCGATTATGGGTAGGCATCGACAGAGCGCTAACCATGTGAGAGCGTTGTCGGGCGAGTTGGACAAGACCCATGACTGATCTGTCTTCTGATATTGCGGCCCTGCCGGACCGGAGCCTTATGGTCCTGGACGACGACGCCCCCCTGCGCACTCGACTGGGTCGTGCCCTCGAGCAACGCGGCTTCGAGACCACACTGGTCGGTAGCGTCAGCGAAGCCCTTGAGGCCCTGAAGTCCACCCCTCCGGCTTTCGCCGTCCTTGATATGCGCCTGGGAGACGGTTCAGGCCTTCAGGTCGTCGAGGCCGTGCGTGAGGCCCGGCCGGATGCGCGGATCGTCATGCTGACCGGCTATGGCAATATCGCCACCGCTGTGGCTGCGGTGAAGTCCGGGGCCATCGACTATCTGTCAAAGCCGGCAGACGCCGATGACGTGGCCCGCGCCCTTCTCCTGCGCATGGACGAGGCCCCTCGCCTGCCGGAAAATCCGATGAGCGCGGATCGGGTCCGCTGGGAACATATCCAGCGCATCTACGAGATGTGCGGCCACAATGTCTCCGAAACCGCCCGTCGTCTGAACATGCACCGCCGCACCCTGCAGCGGATCCTGGCCAAGCGCGCGCCCCGCTAGGTCTCCAGCTCGACAGCTACAACGCCCGTCGCCCTCAGGGCGGCCAGTCGCGCATAGGCCAGGGTCAGGGCCTTGCGCCTTGCGCCCACCAGGGGCGTGCGGGGAAAATCCCTCAGCACTGCACCGCCAAATCCGTCTGCCACGATGAGACCGGGCTCGGGGGGCAGGATATCCCTCGGGAATTCCGGAGCCACGGCAAAGGCAAAGCCGTCGCAATAGGGCTGGTACTCGTGCCATTTCCGGTCGACCCGGAAATCTTCCAGACTCGACTTCACCTCGACAATGACGATCTCGCCCTTGCGGCTGAGCGCCATGAGGTCTGCCCGCCGGCCATTGGGCAGGGTCACCTCGGCCATGGGCACATAGCCCAGCTGAAACAGAACCCGGGCCGCGCCTCGGGTCACCAGACTGGTGATCTCGGGCCGGGTGACAGCGGGGGTGGGTGGGACATCATCCATGCCCGAAATCATGTTCGGGCTTCGTTCTCAAGGCAAGGGCTTTGCCGCCCGCACCCACAGACCCTCAGTTCCGCGCCGTCTGCGGATACTCCAGGCGGGTGGCGTCATAGCCCAACTGCTTGATGCGGCTGACGGCCTGGGCCTTCATGGACTGGCTGAGGGACGGGCGCTGGGACATTAGCCAGAGATACTTGCCGCCAGGGGTGCCGAGGATCAGCCAGCCCTGCTCGGCGCGATGATCCAGGACCCAGTATTCCTGGCTGATCATGCCGCCGAAGAAGCTCATCTTGAACCGGGCATTGGTGCGCGGGTCTATGACCTTTGCCTTGGCTTTCCATTCGGTTGTTGGCCCGCTCACCGTGCCATGATGACAGGTCTGGACCACCGAATAGCCATCGCCGGTCTTGACCCAGTCCGAGGTTCCACCCTGGCAATCCTTCTGGGGCTTGTTGGGCAGGCGAGCGACCTCGTACCAGCGCCCGGTCATGTGGGCGATCTCGATCTTTTCCGCGGGCGGAGCAATGGCC
Source organism: uncultured Alphaproteobacteria bacterium (assembly GCA_903930545.1). Classification (GTDB taxonomy): domain Bacteria; phylum Pseudomonadota; class Alphaproteobacteria; order Caulobacterales; family Caulobacteraceae; genus Phenylobacterium. The sequence continues at coordinate 701 of CAIYZB010000417.1, read as the reverse complement.
GGAGCTGTTGCAGCCCATCCATGGACCGGCATGATTAGAGCAAGAGCGCTCAGGACAATTGCAGGCAGGAGCAAACGCATCCTCATTCGCTAGGCCCTATCCGGAGAATGTCAAAACCATACGCCCCCGAAGGGAACCGCGAGGCAAGGGTTCTACTCGCAAGGCCAAAAGGCCATTTCAAGACCCAATTTCCTCACTTCAGGCAGGTCCAGTCCCGGATTCCGGTTCTTCCAGGCCCGCCTCGATGGCCTCCATGGCCTCATCAGACAGGCCGAAATGGTGGCCGATCTCGTGGACCAGCACATGGGTGATCAGGTCGGAAAGGGCCACATCGCCGCGTTCCGTCCACTCATCGAGGATCGGACGGCGGTAGAGAAAGACCCGGGAGGGTTCGCAGACCGGGTCCATGACTGACCTCAGGCCGAGGTCCACCCCGCAATAGAGCCCGGTGAGTTCGAAGGGATTGTCGATCCCGAGGCTGCGCAGAACCTCGTCCGCGGCAAAGTCGTCCACCCGGAACAGGACAGCACCGGTCATTCGCCGGAAGGCCTGCGGCAGGGCCTCAAAGGCCTGCTCGGCCAGGACGGCAAAGTCCTCGATGGAAGGGGCAAGACCCCACCGGTCCGTCTCGTCCTGCGACACAGTGATTACCCCTGTTGACGGCCCGCCCCGTGCGGCGAAGCGCGGACAGGCCTATGGTC
>CAIYZB010000416.1 GCA_903930545.1 uncultured Alphaproteobacteria bacterium | reverse complement strand
TGCCCGGATGGCCGTGATGACCTCGCGGCCATCGGCATCGGGCAGGCCCATGTCCAGCAGGACCACGTCGGGATGATAGTGGGCGAACCACCGGATTCCCTCGGCCGCTGTCCTGGCGGTCACCGGATTGAAGCCGGCCGCCTTGAGGGTCGCTGAGAGGGCTGTCAGCAGGCTGCGGTCATCCTCGACAATGAGAACCGTCGCCGGATCGTGGGTCATGCCTTGGCATCCAGTGGCAGGCGCAGACGGACCCAGGCCCCAGGCCCATCGGTGCGGTTGCCCGCCTCTATGCGCCCGCCCTGGGCCATAAGGAAGCCGCGGGCAATGGCGAGCCCTAGGCCGACCCCCGGGGCACGGCCATCGCTTTCCACTCCCCGGGTGAACTTTTCGAACATGCGGCTGACCGGTTCCTGAAAACCCGGACCCTCATCGCGGACCTCGATCAGGCCGAAGCCATCGACCTCGGTCAGGTCCAGCCAGATGCGTGTGCCCTCAGGCGCATATTTGGCGGCATTTTCCAGAACATTGGCCAGGGCCGTCTCGCAAAGTGCGGGATCCAGAAAGCCCCTGACCGGGGCCTCCGGCAGCTGGGTGATCAGCTGATGACCCGCCAGGGCGTGGCTGGCATGGCTGAGGGCTCCAGCGACGATCTCGGCCAGATCGCAGGCAATCGGCTGGACCACCAAGCCGCCAGCGTCGATCCGGCTCATGTCCAATAGCTTGTCCACCAGACCGCTCAGGCGCTCGGTTTCGGTGGCGGCCAGATCCAGAAGCTGGTCGCGGGTGGTGGCATCGTGGGTGTCTGCGAACTTCCTCAAGCTCTGGATGGAAAACAAGATGGTGGAGAGCGGGGTGCGCAGGTCGTGGGAAACAGCGGCCAGGAGGTCGGACTTCATGCGCTCGCCCTCCACCTCCATTCGTGCCGCCAGGGCCTGGGAGGCGAAGCGTTCCCGCTCGAGGGCCACGGCCAGATGGCCGATAATGATCTCGATCAGGGGCTCGGCACTTTCAGGACGGCCGTCGTCAAATCGCACCCCGACAACGGCCTGAAGCCGTGAGGGGGTCACGATCGGCCAGTAGTCAAAGGTCGCCTGTTCATAGGGATAGGTCCCGGCTCGGGTAGGCAGACGCGAGGCCAGGGCCCAGCGGGCGGCGTCCATGTCGGCCTGGCCCAGCTCAACACCCTCGGACGCCGCCGACAGGGTCAGGCCTTCCGCCGTGCCGTCCAGGGTGATGGCTGCAGCCTGAAAGGTGCGCTCCAGGGCGCGATTGGCGGCCTTCATCAGACCTGGATGGTCCGGCGCAGCCACCAGGGTCCTTGCAAGGTCCTGCAGGGCAAGGGCCTGATCAGCATGGCGCAGGGCCGAAATCGAGCGCCGGCGCGCCTCACCGCCGACAAAGCTCACCAAACCGGCCACCACCAGCAAGAGCAGCAGGGCCCAGACATTGGACGGGTCATCGACCTCGAAGGTGTAACGCGGTGAGATCAGGAAAAAGTTGTAGCTGCCCACCCCCAGGACGGCCGCCGTCATGCCCGGGCCATAACCCCAGGCAAGGGCGGAGATCACCACCGGCAGCACGAACACCAGGGAAAGATTTGGAATGTCTCCCGTGGCCTCCATGCCTGCCGCCGCAACGGTCGCCACGGCGACCAGCAGGCTGGCCACAAGGTAACCGGGCCAGGCCGGCTTGGGTTCGGGATGATTATCGAAAGCCAGGGTCATTGGGACCTCCATGCGCTCAGGCATTCTAGGAAGGCCTCCCGGAGGCTTGTGGCAAGGGTCGGGGAGCTTTCGCCCCCATCAACCACATGGGATCTTTATGCCGCTCAGGCCCAAGGAACAGGTCAACCCTCGTTGCCATTGAAGTGCCATGACCCCTGACACCGCCCCTGACTCCCCCGCCAAGCTTAGGCGTTTCCTTGTGCTGGCTCTGGGGTCAGTGGGGATTGTTTATGGCGACATCGGGACCAGCCCCCTCTACGCCTTTCGCGAGTCCATCAGCCACCTGAGGGCCGGAACCGGCGCCATTGTTGCGGGTGACGTGACAGGGATCATTTCCCTGATGCTCTGGACGCTGATCGTCATTGTGGCGATCAAGTATGTCTGGCTGTTGATGCGGTTCGACAACCGCGGAGAGGGCGGCATTCTGTCCCTCATGGCCCTGGTCCAGGGGGCGAGCGCCCGGCACAAGGGCCTGACCCTGGCTATCGGCATGATCGGGGCGGGTCTGTTCTTTGGCGATGCGGCCCTGACCCCCGCCATTTCCGTCCTGTCCGCAGTGGAAGGCCTGGGGGTCATCAAGGGGCTGGAGGGGCAGATTGACGGCGTGATCGTCCCCATTGCCCTCGTTCTGCTGGTCGGTCTGTTCGTGATCCAGAGATATGGCACGGGAGGGATCGGCCATTGGTTCGGGCCCGTCTGCCTGGTCTGGTTTGTTACCCTGGCCATCCTAGGCATCGTCGGCATTTCCAAGGCTCCCGAGGTTCTGGGGGCTCTCAATCCGGCGGCCGGTGTGAAGGTACTTCTGGCCCATCCTGGCCTTGCCCTGGCCATTCTCGGCTCTGTCTTCCTGACCGTGACGGGGGCGGAGGCCCTCTATGCGGACATGGGTCATTTTGGATCCGGACCGATCCGGCTGGCCTGGATCACCCTGGTCTTTCCCTGCCTGGCCCTGAACTATCTGGGACAGGGTGCCCTGGTCCTCAGCGATCCGACCATGGCCGACAATCCGTTCTTCCGTCTGGCCCCTGACTGGTTCCAGCTGCCCCTGGTCGGGCTGGCGACCCTGGCGACCATCATTGCCAGTCAGGCCGTCATCTCCGGTGCCTTTTCCATGACCCGCCAGGCCGTTCAACTGGGCCTCCTGCCCCGCATGACCCTGCGCCAGACCTCGGAGGCCCATGCCGGCCAGATCTATGCCCCCGAGGTGAACTGGATCCTGATGGTGGCGGTGGCCATCCTTGTCCTGCTGTTCAAGTCCTCATCCGCCCTGGCCTCGGCCTATGGCATCAGCGTGGTGGGGGCCATGGTCACCTCCTCACTTCTGGCGGTCCTGGCCCTGCACAGGCTCAATGGGCGTCGTCTCGTGACCGCGGCCCTGCTGCTGTCGCCCTTCATCATCGTGGAGACGGTCTTCCTGGTCGCCAACCTCACCAAGATCGCCCACGGCGGCTTCGTGCCCCTCGTCATTGCCGCCGCCATCATCCTGATCATGTCCGCCTGGATGCGGGGCACCAGGGCCATGGCCAAGGCTGAACTGCGGGATGTGAAGATGGCGGACGTGCTCGACATGCTCGCCCAGCGCCCACCCCTGCGGGCCCGGGGTGCGGCCGTGTTCCTCACGGCAACCCCTGAGACGGCTCCCGTCGCCCTGATGCACAACCTGAAACACAATCAGGTCCTGCACGAACAGGTCATCCTCCTCACCGTCAAGGTCAGCGACCGGCCCCATGTCACGCCTGAGGAACAGGTGACCATCGCGCCCGTGGCCGAGGGCGTGAAGGCCCTGACCATGACTTTCGGATTCATGGACACGCCCAATGTCACCACAGGCCTGACCCTGGCCCGGACCCGAGGGCTGAAGTTCGACATCATGCGCACCTCATTCTTCCTTAGCCGCAGGACCCTGGTGTCGGGCCGATCAACCGGCTTTGCGAAGGTCCTGGATGCGATCTTCATCGTGCTCAGTCGAAACGCCGTCAGGGCCGCCGATTACTTCCACATCCCTGTCTCTCGGGTAGTTGAACTGGGCGCCCAGGTGGTGATCTGACCTCAAGGCGTCAGCGTTAACCGAGAGGTGACGCGGCGGGGCCATAATCAATGCACGTTTTGAGGTCGATTGCCCCGCCCATGCCCTTGGCTGCCAGACGCCAGACTGAAACCCGTCCGGCGGAGATTCTCCAGGCCGACAGCCTGAGCCTGCCTCCCGCGGAGCATGCCGAGGTGGTGGACCGCCGTGGGCCCATGCGCCCCGGCGCCCTGGTGCCAACCCGGGCGAGACTGCAGGGCCAGGTTGTCGCCCTGAGTTTCCAGGCCGTGGATGCCCTGGTTCTGGTGGGGGTGGCCTGTGGTCTGGGCCTGGGCACCGCCCCTGGCCACGGCGTCATCATCGGCCTGGTGTGCAGCCTGTCGGTGCTGACCGCCCTCAGTCTCGCACGGAGCTATGGGTTCAGCCGCAGCCAGGGCCTGGCCTTTCATCTGGCCAGGGTCGCGGCGGCCAATCTGGTGGGCGGATCCCTCAGCTTCCTGATCCTGGCTCCCCTGATACCTACCCAGCCCCTGTTTTCCGGCTTTGCTCTGTGGATGGCGGCCAGCCTGGGCCTGACCTATGGCCTGCACACCACATGGTGGCTGCTGGTGCGCCGCTGGCGGAGCAATGGACGCCTGACCCCGAACATCGTGGTGGTGGGTGCCACGGGGGCGGCAGATCACCTGATCGAGGCCGCCATCCGCACCCAGGACGTCAATATCCTGGGCATATTTGACGACCGTGCCGCCCGGACCCCGGGGACGGTGCGCGGGGTTCCGGTTCTGGGGGACACCGCCGCCCTCCTGGACCACCGGATCATGCCCTATGTGGACCGGATCGTGATCACCGTGCCGTCCCGCGCGAGGTCACGGGTGGCCCAGTTGATCGAACGGCTCCACGTCCTGCCCAACGAGATCACCCTGTTGCTGGATGGCGAGGCTGCTGCCGACGAACAGGCCGCCATCCGCCGGATCGCCGATGTGCCCCTGGCCCGGATCTCTGGTGGCCCTGTCAATCAGCAGCGCGCCTTCATGAAGCGGGCCCAGGACCTGGTGGTGGGCAGCCTCGCCCTGGTCCTCGGGGCCCCGATCATGCTGATGGTTGCGGCTGCCGTGAAGCTGGACAGCCCCGGCCCGGCCCTGTTTCGCCAGAGACGGCATGGCTTCAACAATGAAGAGATCGTGGTCTGGAAGTTCCGTTCCATGCGCGTCGAGACCACTGACCACACCGCCGCACGCCAGGTGGCGGTTGGCGATGACCGGGTGACCCCGGTGGGACGCTTCATCCGCCGCACCTCCCTTGATGAGCTCCCCCAGATCTTCAACGTCCTGTCCGGAGAGATGTCCCTGGTGGGGCCTCGCCCCCATGCCGTGGGGATGAAGACCGGGGATGTCGAGAGCGCCCGTCTGGTAGCCGAATACGCCCACCGCCACCGCATGAAGCCCGGCATGACCGGGTGGGCAGCCATCAAGGGCTCCCGCGGGCCGGTGGATACGCCTGAACTGGTGCGCCGCAGGGTCGCCCTGGATGTGGAATACATCCAGCGCCAGGGCTTTTGGCTGGACCTCTACATCATGGTCATGACCCTGCCCTGTCTGCTGGGGGACACCAAGGCCCCCCGCTAGAGCCAACCGGGCTTCAGAAAGCCGAAACAGGTCTGTGCGCACAATGGGTCCTTGGGGCACAAAACCGTGCCCGACCTGGACGGAAGACGTCATGTTCTGGCGCGGTGTGATCGGATATCTGCCGGTCAATATCATTCAGGGCGTCGTGGGCCTGCTCACGATCGTGGCCTTTACGCGCCTGCTGACCCCGGCCCAGTTTGGCGACTATGCCCTGGGCTTTGCGGTTATGAGCCTGGTCCATACGGCTGTTTTCACCTGGAACGAGGCCGCCATGGCCCGGTTCTGGGCGGCCCGCTCCGGCGAGGGCAAGGCCGTCGATCACAATGCCACGGTCCTGCAAACCTGGGTGGTGCTGCTGGGAGCCCTCCCGGTGGCGATCGCGGTGGCCCTGCTGTTTCCCCTTTCCCCAGGCCTGAAGCTGGCCGTCCTGGCCGGCCTGGTCTCGGTGCTGCCCCGCACCTTCGCCCGCCTGGCCCAGGAGCGCCGCCGCGCATCTGGCGAGGTTTCGGGTGCCGCCATGATCGACCTGGTCCAGACCGTTGGCGGCTTTGGCCTGGGTCTGATCCTGGCCCGCCAGGGACTGGGCGGTGCTGCCCCTCTTGTCGGCATGGGCCTGGCCTCAGCCGCCTGTTGCGGTCTCTGCCTGGGTCGGGAACTGACCCAATCGCGCGGCGGGCTGCTGGACCGGCCCCTGATCCGCGATCATCTGGCCTATGGCATGCCCGTGGCCCTGTCCCTGATCCTGTCCCTGATCCTGTCCTCCACGGACCGTTTCCTGCTGGCCACCTTCCTGGATCAGGATGCTGTGGGCCTCTATCACGCGGGCTACAGCCTCGCGAACCGCACCCTGGACGTGATCTTCATCTGGCTGGGTGCCGCCGGGGGGCCGGCCCTTGTCATGGCCCTGGAGCGAGGGGGCAAGGCCAACCTGGCCGAGGCCGCCAGGGAGCAGGCCAGCCTCATGCTGGTGCTTACCATTCCGGCGGCCGTGGGACTGGCCATGGTGGCCGCGCCCCTCTCCGAACTCATGATCGGACCAGCCATGGCCGAGGGCGCGGCAAGGGTCACCCCCTGGATCGCCGCCAGCGGCCTCCTGGCGGGCCTGACGACCTATTACTTCCATCAGGCCTTCACCCTGGGCCAGAAGACCCCGATGCTGCTGCTGGCCATGGCTGTTCCCGCAGTAGCCAACCTGATCCTCAACCTGATCCTGATCCCCCGGTTCGGGCTGGAGGGTGCCCTCTATGCCACCCTGACCAGCTACGGCCTGGGGCTTGGGGCCTCGATCTGGCTGGGCCGACGCTCCATGGCCCTTCCCATACCCTGGCTGACCCTGGCCCAGGCCGGCGGCGCGGCGGCCCTCATGGCCCTGGCTGTCAGTCAGGTCCCGGCCTCTGGCGGACTGGTCGAGCTGGGCCTGAAGGCCGGTCTGGGCGGGGCTGTCTATCTTGGCCTAATGGCTCTTCTCGATGCCGGACACCTGCGCAGCCGCGCCCTGCAGCTCTTCCAGGCCCGGAGGGCCGCATGAGCGTCACCGTCAAGGACAACGGCCTTTGGGCCCAGGCCACACCTCGCCTGTCGATCCTGATCCCCTTCAAGGGCGATGACCCCACTGACCTGCTGTCCCTTCTGGGCCGCGAAAGCGGTGACGCTGAGATCGTCATTCTGGATGACGGCAGCGGTGATGCAGCCCTGGCCGAAAGGGTTCGCGCAGGGATCGACACCCTGCCCTTCCCGGCCCGGTTTGTGAGCCTGGATAAGAATGAGGGACGGGCCCGGGGCCGAAACCGTCTGGTCAGCCATGCCAGGGCCGGCCACTTCCTGTTTCTGGACTCCGATATGGCGCCGGACACGGCGAGCTTTGTCCGAAGCTGGCTTGCCCTGATCGAGACGGACAACCCAGCCGTCGCCTTTGGCGGCTTCTCCCTGATCCAGGCCCCGCCCCGACGCGAGCATGCCCTCCACCGCGCCATGGCCGGTCATTCCGACTGCCTGCCCGCCGAGGTCCGGGCCAGAGTGCCTGAAAAGAACATCTTCACCTCCAACCTTCTGGTCCGCCGCGACGTCTTCGAGACCGAGGTCTTTGATGAAGGCTTCACCGGCTGGGGCTGGGAGGATGTGGAATGGGGGATGAGGGTGGCCCGTCGCTGGCCCATCCTGCATGTGGAAAACACCGCCACCCATCTGGGTCTCGACCGGGCCACGACCATGGCCCTGAAATACGAGCAGTCCGTGGCCAATTTCGCCAGGGTGGTGGATCGTCATCCCGCCATTGTGGCGGCCTATCCCAGCTACAAGGTCGCCAGACTTCTCAGGCGAGCCCCCTTGCGCGCCCTGTGGCGGCCCTGGCTCAAGGCCTATGCCCTGATCGAGGCCGCTCCCCTTAAAAGCCGGGCCCTGGCCATGCGCCTCTATCGGGCCGCCCTCTATGCGGAGGCCGTATGACGCTTGCTTATGAACCGGATCGCTCCCTGAAGGGAAAGCTCCGGCGGCGCCTCGTGCGCCTGGCCCATCGCCGCCCCCTGACGGTGGGGCCCAAGGGGCCGATGCTGTCCATCAGCTTTGACGATGCTCCGGCGACCGCCGCCCTTGCGGGTGCCGAGATCCTTGAGGCCCGGGGCCTGAAGGGCACCTATTATGTCTCGGCGGGACTAGCCGGTCAGGAGGCCCCCATGGGGGTCTGCGCGACGGGGGCCGACTATCAGCGCCTGTCCGCTGCCGGCCACGAGATCGCCTGCCATACCCACAGCCATATCGATTGCGGGCAGGCCACAGGGCCTGAAGCTCTGGCCGACTGCGAGCGCAACCGGGCGCGTCTGGCGGCTTGGTCAGAGGCCCCGTTGCGGAGCTTTGCCTTCCCCTATGGTGATGTCTCGGCGGGCCCCAAACAGGCCCTGTCCGAGAAATTCACGACCCTGCGCGGGCTTCATCATGGGGTGATCACGGCAGGGAGTGACCTGAACCAGGTTCCGGCCGTGGGCATAGAAGGTCCTGGCGGCGAAGCCACGGCCATGACCTGGCTAGAAACTGCCGCCAGCCGCAGGGCCTGGCTGATCCTCTATACGCACGATGTGGCCGATACCCCGTCTGCCTGGGGCTGCACCCCGGCAAGCCTGGAACGGATCATCGCTCGCGCCATTGAACTGGACTTCCGGATTGGTCCCGTCGGTGAGATCGCCGATGAGCTACTGGGTCGCGTCGAGGGCCCTGATCAGGGGTGAGACCCGGCCCGTCAGGCCCAGTCCTCGTGTTCGGATCCCGGGGAATCTGGCAGGGCCAGCTTGGTGGCTATGGCCACAAACAGGACCCATCGGAAGTCATGATAGGTCACGGCCACGCTCTCGGTCAGGGTCATGAGGGTATAGACGATGACCACCGGCACAGCGAGATAGGCTCCCGGGTCGCGATAGACCGCAAGAATGGCCAGGACGATGGCCTGCAGAAAGAACAGGCCAAAGGCGGCCAGCCCCACAACGCCCATGCCGAGCCATTGTTCGATCCAGGCATTGTGGGCGTGCTGGGGGGTGAAGCCCGATTGCTTGATGATCCAGGCCAGGGGGCCCCAGGCCCCCTTCTGATCCCAGACCACCCCATAGCCATAGCCTGTCCAGGGCCGCAGTTCGATCTGGCGCAGAGCCGCCTCCCAGATCTTTGAGCGGCCGGTCAAGGTCGCGTCCTTGCCCAGGACCTCGAAGAAGAGGTCGGCGGCAAACAGGGCTACTCCGGCAAACATCAGTATACCGAGCATCGCCATCCAGGTGGTCGCAACGCCGGCGGCCGGATTGCGCCGGGCCATGGCAACGAAGATAAGGCCTCCCAGCCCCAGCAGCATGGCCACCAGGGAGGTCTTTGAGGTGCTCATGATGAGGACCAGCAGGGCGACACAGGCCAGGGGCCACCACCACTTCGCCTGACGCGGATTGAGCACAGCGGCGGCGGCAATGACCACGAAGCCCAGGGACATGATGCTGCCCAGGGCGTTCTTCTCTGGCCACATGCCTCGCCAGGCCCCGGGAAAGAGGGTCGACATCACCCCGAAGGAGGGCAGGAAGACCGCGGCCAGAAAGGACATGACCGCCACGGCAGCAAAGCAGCCGGCCAGGATCTGGGACAGCTGTGTCCAGCGATAGCGGGCCGCCAGCATGATCCCGCCAAGGGTGGTGAAATAGATGGCCACCACCCGGCGCAGGGTCTCGGCCGGGGCGATGGACCAGAGGGTCGAGATGGCGACCATGGCCATGAGCAGCAAAAGGAACGGCTGCCGGGCCAGGGCCTTCAGGGTCGCCCCGGGTCCCAGCAGGAACATGATGGCCGCCGCCCCATAGGCAGGCAGATAGAGCAGACGCACCAGGCCATTGGCGGCCGGGTCCCCCTGCTCTCCCAGAATGGCGAAGACCCAGAACTGGCTATAGGTCAGGAAGAGGCCAAGCGCGGCGATCAGGGCGAGCCGGTCTGCCCAGTTCGCCCCCCTTGCTACCGGCTGGGTGGCGTGAGGAAAGGTCACGGCAGCAGGGCTCTGAGGAAGCCCGGTTGCTCCACCGTGACGCGGTTGAAGAAAAGGCCGGAGACATTGCCCCCAGCGGCGGCAATGGCATCCCTCAGCCCCGCCGGAGCCCGCACATCCGGCTCATCCGCAGCTACCACCATCAGGGTCTGGTCCATGAAGGGGGCAATGGTCATGGCGGACTGGGAGCGTTCTGGCGATGGACAGTCGACAATCACCAGGTCGGCATATTTGCGCAGAGCGTTCCAGTAGTCCCCTGTGGGCATGACGTGGACGGTCTGACGACCCCGCAGGGCCTCACGGCGAAAGCGGGTGACCCACAGCCGGACCTGTCCCACCCGATGGGCCGAGAGGTAGCGGGCATCGGGCCAGGGCTGGCCATCGGGCATGCGGGCCTGGGGCTGGACCGTGAAGAAGATCGAGCCATCGGGGCTGGCCGCTGCTGGCTCTCCCAGGGAGCCGAACCGGTCGGGGTCCTGGGAAAAGGCCAGGTGCTGGGTGGCACCGTGCAGGTCCAGATCCACCAGCCAGACCGAGCGTCCTGCCCGCTTGGCTGCGAACCAGGCCAGTTCTCGGGCCACCGTGGATGTTCCCTCACCGCGCCGGGCCGCAACAATCTGGATGACGCGCGCACGTCCAGCCGCAGGCGCGCCAAGCGACGCCCACAGTTCAGACATTTCGGCGTTCAAATCCACCATCCGTCGAATCGCCGTGCAGAGGAAAGTGCGAGCTTAGACCAATCCGGCCTGGAACCTAGAACCCCGAGACCTCAGGACCGCTTGAAGCTGGCGGAGCCCAGGACCGGAAGGTCCAGGGTTCGGGCCGCGGACTGGGCCGTAGGAATACCGGGCCTCAGAAACATCCGCAGCAACCCCGCGCAGACGGCGGTGAACAGGGCGAAGAGCAAGGTCAGGGCGAGAACCGGCCGCTTGAGGCTCTTGCCCTTGGTGGGCGGGGTGGCGGCCGAGACCACCCGGATATTGTCATTGGAGGTCGCAGCCATTTCCTGGGCCGCACGGCTCTGCTCTTCCTTGACGGCAAAGTCGCGGACATTGGCCTGCATGACATCGCGATCGAGGCTTAGCTCCTGGAACCGGGGCTCAAGCTCTGCCAGTTTCAGCCTGCGCTCTGTCAGCTGGACGATCTGTCCGGCAAGGGCGGCCTGGGACTGTTTCAGGGCGGCCACTTCCGCGGTCAGCTGGATCTTTTCGGTCTGCAGGGTCTGATAGACCGGATTGACGCCGAACCTCCTGGCCCCCTCGCCATGGGTCCGGCCAGCCGAGATCCCGGCTTCCAGCTGGGCGATCTGGGCATCCAGCTCCTGAACCGGACGGGCGTCATTGCGATAGCGCGACAGCAGGTCCTCCCGCTGGACCTTCAGCTGGACCAGCTTGTCGGACGCTGCCGAGGAGACATCGCGATAGAGTCCAACCTCGGGCGCGACATGGCCAAGCTGGCTTTCCAGGGTGGAAAGTCGGCCGCTACGCTCCTGAAGCTGGGCGTCGGTCTGGTATTTCTGCTGTTCGATCTGGGCCTGAAGCTGGGACAGGGAGGCCTTTTCAGCCACGAAATCACCGATCCGGTTGCTATTGAGGAAGGCCTCATAGGCCTTGTCGGCTTCCGCCAGGCGGGTCTGGAAGGCGTCGCGCTGACGCTCGATGCCGGGGGCGTCGGAATTGAACAGGACCGAGCGACGATAGATCAGATACTCGGCCAGCATGGTGTTGAGGACCATGGCCGCGGTCTGCGGATCTTCGTGGCTGTAGCTGAGCCGGATGATGGGGGTGTCGGGGGCCGTCTCGATCTTGGTGGCCGATTCCATGGCCAGGATGGCCTTGCCCATGACCACCCGTTTGCCCGCCGTGTCGGCCTGGGCGTATTCGGCCGCCAGCTTGGGATCGATCTTGGCGAGGCCGAGCTTGTCGATCACCGCCTGTTTCAGACCGGCAGAGCCGAGGATCTCGGTTTCGGACTGGATGACCTGGTCAGAATCCAGGGCCGCGCCACGGGCTGCGTCCCCGGAGCGGGGTTCATAGACATATTCCTGACCCAGCCGGACCAGGACACTGGCATAGGCCGGATAGCTGGTCTTCAGGGTAAAGGCGACAGCCACCCCCAGAACCAGGATGACGGCGAAGACCGAGGCCATGAGGAAGCGTTCGCGCCAAAGCAGGACAGCGAAATCGGAGACAGCATAGCTCGGCCGCCCGGCCCAGTCGGGGCGGGAGGTCATGTCGTGCGGTCGAGAGGTCCAGGTACCTGGCGCGGCCATGGGAATCCGACTGTTCTAGCCTTCAGATGGACCCTGGGCCGTGACCATTAACGATCCATTACCCATTCTCCTTAACCTTTGGCCTCATGCGCAAGACTCTCGCCTTCATGGCCGCCCTGATCGCCTCGACCAGCCTGGGTCTGGGGGCCTGCGCGCGCCCTCACCTGCCGCGGCTCGGGGGTGGGGAGGCCAAGGCGAAGGCGGAGGCAAACAGCTTCCAGGACATCCCCTATGCCAGCTGGAGCGATTACGAGCCGGCCTATCGGTTCTATCCGGGCGATGAAATCGAGGTGACCCTGCCCTCCGCCCCGGAACTGTCAAAGCTTGTGACGGTTCAGCCGGATGGTCGGATCTCGACCCCGATGGTGGGGGCCGTCATGGCGGCGGATCGCACAGTGGATGAGTTGAGGACCAGCCTCTCGGAAGCCTACAGCACGGTCCTGCTGCGCCCCTATGTCGACGTCACGCCCAAGGCAGCGCCGCTGAAAGTCTTTGTCGGGGGTGAGGTGGGCAATCCCGGGGTCATTGACCTCCAGGGGGATGGAGATGCCCTGCGGGCCATCATCCAGGCCGGGGACTTCAAGGTCACGGGGGACCGTGGCAAGGTCATCATCCTGAGACGCGGTCCCGATGGGCGCGGCATGATGCGTCAGGTAGACCTGCTCAAGGGCCTGAAGACCGGAAAGACCGATCTGGTGCCCCTGCGACGGTTCGATATCGTCTATGTGCCGCGCTCGGGCGTCGCCAATGCCGGGATCTTCGTCCAGCAGTATTTCCGCGATCTGTCGCCGATCAGCTTCGGCTTCAGCTACGCAGTCGGCGGCCAGGGCACAACCCAATAGGTGTTCACGGTGCGGACCGGGCTGTTCCCGGACCGCCACCCGCGATCACCCATCAGCCGTGGGCAAGCCATTCGCGGGCGGCACGCTGGGCCTCGGCAACCTCGTCAGAGGCCATCTCCTGGCTCAGTTCCTTGCGATAGACCTTGGCTTCCATCGACCCGCGCATTGCGGCCAGATTGAACAGCATATGGGCCGAAACATAGTCGAGCGGCGCGCCGCCCTGACCCGTCGAATAGAGCAGGCCCATCTTGAACAGTTCATCGCCGGAAGCCTCGGGACCCGGCAGGGGCAGGCCTTCAGCGCCACCCAATTCCACGCTCGTAAGCATGATCATCGTTCCTTGTTCTGACCACTTCGGCCCCCTTCTGGGGCGTCACCCGGTCTTCAACGAGGCCATGAAAGTCTATAGGCGCTGAACATAGGGTTAATACCGGAAATCAAGTCGATTTTTTTGAGTTTTTCTAGCATTCGACCCATTTACTACCCGTAGATACACGTATCCAACGCCTTAACCGCATCATTCAACGCAGATAACGAAATATGTATTTCAGGTTCTTGGAGGATCGCGACTAAGCATAGACTCGTGATTTTCCCTGGTTCGGCCAGCCAACCTCCGGAAAAGCCGGAATTTCCTCTCGGGCGCTACAGTGCCATTCGAAGTCATCCATTGCCGCGCAGTCACAACTTCAGCCAAACGCCATGTGCCGAGCCTGACAAACTCGTTCAGTTAGAGTTCAGCCAGCAGGTTCCAGTCTGGGCACTGAAATCGAGGGACACCGATTTCCCCCAAGGAGCCCAGGTTCATGAAGCGTCTTATTTTCAGCCTCGCCGTCGCTGCCAGCGTTGC
>CAIYZB010000415.1 GCA_903930545.1 uncultured Alphaproteobacteria bacterium | reverse complement strand
GCCCGGCAGGGAGGAGGTGATGGCGACGATCTTCACCGGCTCGCCCAGGCGGGCATAGAGGATCGAGGTCCGCAGATTCCGGAAGGCCTCCGCGAAACTGGAAAGCGGCTTGGCCACCACATAGTCCACCGGGTTCTCGTTCCGGGTCTCGGCCACCGAGGCCAGAAGCGGAATGGCCCCGAGATAGGAGGTTTCCAGGCGACGCTCGACATCCTCGGCCGTGGCCAGGCCCGCATCCAGGGTCTCGGCCAGGATCACGGCGCCGACACCGGCCCCGATGGCCAGCAACAGGCCAAGGGCGAGGTTGAGGGAAACCTTGGGGGAGCTCTGGGCCGTCGGGATCTTGGCGCGGGACACCACGCGGGCGTCGGACTGGCCAATGCTCTCCTGGCTGGAGGTTTCCTTGAAGCGGTTCAGATAGCTCTCATAGAGGGTGCGGCTGGCATCGGCATTGCGCTGCAGTTCCCCCAGGCGCACCGAGGCCCGGCTGTTGGAGGCCAGGGTCCCCTTGGCACCGCCAAGGCTGCCGGCGACAGCCGCGGCGCGCTGATTGGAGACCTGGGCCTTGGCCTGGAGGTTGGAAATGATGCGCTGGACTTCCTGCTGGATCTGGGCGTCGATGTCGCCCAGCTGGCGCTTGGCCTTCAGCATTTCCGGGTGGCGTTCGCCATAGCGGCCCTGGAGGTCTGCCACCTGACCGGAGACCGTGGCGCGCTGGGCGCGAAGGGATTGAATGACCGGGCTGTCGAGGGCCTCGCCGACGTCTTCACCACTGGACCCGCGGGAGAGCTGGTTGCGGGCAGTGTTGAGGCGGGCATTGTCTTCGGCCACCTGGGCCCGGGCCATGGCCAGGGTCTGGTTATAGGAGGAGATCTCCTGTTCCGTCAGGCTGGTGCCGGAGGAGGAGAGCAGGTTGTTGGCGATGCGGTATTGCTGGACGGCGGCCTCGTCGGCCTGAACCTGACCGCGCAGCTCTTCCAGGCGGCTATTGAGCCAGTTGGTGGCCTGACGGGTGGCGTCGAACTTGGCTTCAAGTTGCTCCAGCAGATAGAGCTCGGCGAACTTGTTGGCGATGACGGCGGCCTTGGCCGCATCCTCGGACTCGTAATTGACCTTGATGACATAGGTCAGACCGGCGCGGCGCACCGAGAGGCCCGCGAGAAGGCGGTCAACGATCTTCTCGTGTTTCTTCTGGGTTTCGATCGGGCTGAGCTTGATGTCCTCGGGGCGGGCGGCCCCCATGGCGACGGCAATGCCGCCCACCAGGGCCTTGACGCCCGTGGGCTTGCGCAGGGACGGATTGAATTCCGGATCGGCTTCCAGCTTCAGCTGGGTCACGACCCGCTCGGCCAGTTGGCGCGACTTCAGGATCTCAACCTGGGTATCGACGGTGGAGGAGTCGGCGGGCAGGCCGGAGAGCACCTCCTCGACATTGCTGACCTGCTCCTTGCGGGTGTCCAGCATGACATTGGCGGTGGCCGTATATTTCGGCGTGGCCTGGAGGGTAAAGAGCACGGCCGTCAGGAAGACCGCGAGGCCCACGGCTCCGAACAGGCGCATCCGGCGGCGGAAGGCGATGACGATGCGGCGCAGGTCGAATTGGCCACCAGCCCCCTCACTGAAGCCCGGATTGGGAGCAGCCTGGTCGTCATAGGCGTGAGGGGCGGAGACGGGCGCGTTCATGGAATACTCAAACCTCGACGACCTGTGGCGCAAACTGACGCACCCGAAACGGGATCAGGTCTGTTCATTCAAAGGTCGCGCCAACTCCCCCCGAAGTTGGCGCGTCCAAGATCAGTATTGAAGGGTAAGGGTCGCGCCGACCTTGTTGACCTTGAAATCAAAGGCCTTGTCGAGGCCCGAGGACTTCTGGTCGGTATAGGTATAGCCCACGGTCACACCGGCATGGTGGTTCAGCAGATAGGTGGCGCTGACACCGGCGGCGAGGCGCTTGTCTTCCCGATCCAGATCCCGGCTCGTGATCAGGGTCGGCTTGATGGTGCCGCGATAGTCATCCTTGCCGTAGGTCACCTGACCGGACAGGATCACATTGCGCATCAGCTCGTGGTCCACCATGGCCGAATAGTTGGTGGACAGATAGCCGGACGAACCGGGGATGGCCGCATCCTCAACCGAGCGGGCGGCGGAGACCGTGACCGTGGTCAGCTGGGTCGGGAACCATTCGACCTGGGCGCGGGCACCCAAGCCGTCGATGTCCTTGAAGCTGGCATCATCATAGGACTGTTTGATGTAGCCAGCACCGATTTCGCCGCGGGCCGTGGCCCCCAGTTCGAAATTGGCACCGGCCAGGATCTCGACGCCATCGGAGTCGCGGGCCAGGGTCACGGCGGGCTTGGACAGGCGGTAGTCGCGTTTGTCGGCCGAGGCCTGGATGAAGAGGGCGGTGTCAGGGCTGACGGCATAGTCGGCGCGGCCAGTGACCTTGGTCACGGTGCGGTCGCGGTCATCCTGCTGGATCACACCCCCGGCGGCGGTGCGGCCGTCGTCATAATTGTACTTTTGCCAGTCATACCGCCCCGAGACCTTCAGGCGGTTGAACTCCTTCATGGCCGCGACATAGGCCGTGTCGGTGGCATACTGGATCGGGTCCTTGGAGGCCCGGGCCGTATTGGACGAGACCCGGGGTTCCACCAGGTCCGAATGGGCATAGCCGCCGGTCAGGTTGGACTGGCGCGAGATATCGATCTTGCCGTTGAAACCGGCTCCGAAATCTTCGTTGTCCTCGGTGTCGTTGTCCGAATAGCGGTTGGCCGTCGCGCGGACATAGGCATCGAGGCTGTGGCGCGACCAGGTGGAGTTGATGTTCAGTTCCGGGGCGAGGCTGACAACCGTGTCACTCTGCTTGTTGGTGGCAGAGCCGTAGATGTTGTCATCCGTGCCGACCCGTGCAGAAAGCTTTGGCCAGGCTTGGAAGGCCCCGATAGTGATGCCCAGGGCCTCGTAGCCCGGATGGCTGCGCTGGCGCACGGCAATGTTGCGATCGCGCTGGAAGTTGCTGCGAGCATCAGAGGCTTCGAGGGAACCCTTGACCGACTGGGCGAGGACGGAGGTGGAGCCACCGACCGCCACCAGGAAGGCCACACTGGCCAGAAGAACGCGTTTGTCGGCCATCATGGCAGCACCCCAAGAGGATTAAGGTCTCACCCGAGCCAAAGCACGGGTCGTCGGAGGCGGTTCCATCACCACCTCCGTTATTGTGTCCTAGCTATGGCCGCCAGCCGCCACGGCACCGCCGATGGTGGTGTTGGAGATCGCTGCACCGCCGGTGCTTCCGCCACCGCCACCGCCACCGCCCGCGCCCGTGGATGTCGTCAGGGCGAAGGTGATGCTCTTCTGGATTTCGGTTACGGCCAGATAGGCCTGATCATAATAGGTCGTCGGGTATGCCGAGTTGATCTTGGTGTTGGCAGTCGCCTTGGCCGAGTTGAAAGCCACCTGAACATCGGCGTTCTGGTAGGCCGGGTCGGCGATGAGGGCTGCAATCTCCTTGCGGATCTGAACAGCAGTCTTGCCGGCACTGTTGTTCAAAGCTGAGGCAATCGCCGTCGCCAGAGCGTCAGTCTCCGATTGGACGTCTGCATAAGCCGCCGGGGCTGCAGCCATACCAAATCCGAGAACGGCAGTGGCGGCGAGTGCCCGCGCCACAGCGCTGAAACCGAATGTCTTGAGGCTCATCATAGCCACCATTTTCCATCTAAAGGCGCATTTGCCTGATTGGGGAGAAACCACAGGGGAGAG
>CAIYZB010000414.1 GCA_903930545.1 uncultured Alphaproteobacteria bacterium | reverse complement strand
TCCTCCACCATGTCCTCCCGCTCTGCTGCCTCGAAGGAGGCGAGCACGCTCTCGATCCGTTCCTGAGAACAGCGGCAGAAGGCCTGGAGGGGCTTGGCCTCGAAGACCCGCACCCCGTCCTCATGGAACAGACGAAACAGCAGGGTCTCCGCCGAGATGGTGGGATCCAGCAGTTCGTCCTCCCCGATGGTCTCGAAAAAGGCCTGGGTCCGGATCCAGGCTTCCTGGGTGGGGCCCCGGGCCTCGTCCTCGGCGATGTTCTGGATCAGCATGCCGCCGGCGCGCCACTTCAGGCCCTCCCCCAGATCGGACTGGCCCACGGCCAGGCGCACCCGCGTCGGGGTTTGCTCTGACTGGGCGAAATACTGCTCGGCACAGAGGGCCAGGGTTTCCCCCTCGATGGCCGTGACCCCCTGATAGCGGTCCATGTCCGGACCCTGATCAACGGTCATGATGAAGACACCGGACCCCAGCAGGGTCTTGGCCCCGGGACGGACAAAGCCGCTGGAGGCAGCGGCCACGGCCTCCTCGTCATATCGGCAATAGCCCCTCAGGGAACCTGAGGTGTCATAGTCCGCCACGACATAGCGCACGGGCCCATCCCCCTGGGCCTGGACAATGAGCCGGCCGTCGAATTTCAGATTGGACCCCACCAGGGCTGCCAGGGCGCAGGCCTCCCCCAGGAGATTGGCCACCGGCTCGGGATAGGCGTGGCTCTGCAGGATCTTGTCCACAGCCGGACCCAGGCGAGCGATCCGTCCACGGACGGGTTCACCCTCGATCTGGAAAGGGCCAACGAGGTCGTCGGGAGCAATCGCGGCAGGGGTGGTCATGACAGGGATCTCGCGGCGGGGCCGGGGTCATATAGGGCCTGGGCGAGCCGGATGCGAGACCCGGCTCTGGCAGGATCAGATCTGGCCGAAGCACCAGGCGATGATCGATTTCTGGATATGGATCCGGTTTTCAGCCTCGTCCCAGATGCGGGAGCGCGGGCCGTCCAGAACCTCGTCGGTGACTTCTTCGCCCCGATGTGCCGGCAGGCAGTGCAGGAAGATGCTGTCCCTGTTGGCCAGGTTCATCAGGGTGGAATCCACCTGATAGGGCTCCAGGGCATCGACCCGTTCGTCATGGTCGGTGTCGCCCATCGAGACCCAGGTGTCGGTGATGACACAGTCGGCACCCTCGACCGCCTCACGGGGATCTCGCGTGGTCTCGACCCGACCCTGTTCCGCAGCGGCCCGGGCCAGATCCATCAGGTCGGGGTGATAGATCGCCGGGGTCGCGATCTGGAGCTTGAAGCCCAGCTTGGGGGCCGCATGGATGAAGCTGGCGCAGACATTGTTGCCGTCCCCCACCCAGGCAATGGTCTTGCCGGAAATGGAGCCGAACTGTTCCTCGATGGTCATGATGTCTGCCATGATCTGGCAGGGATGGCCGCGGTCTGACAGGCCATTGATCACAGGTATGGTGGAGGCATAGGCCAGCCGTTCCACATCATCATGATTGTGGGCCCGGATCATGATCGCATCGACCATGCGCGACAGGACACGAGCCGTGTCCTCGATAGTCTCACCGCGACCCAGCTGCATGTCGGCGGCCGTCGAGATCAGGACATTGCCCCCCAGCTGACGCATGGCAGCATCAAAGGAAAAGCGCGTCCGGGTGGAGTTCTTCTCGAAGATCATGGCCAGGACCCGCTCGCGGGCAGGGGCATCGGCATCCACGCGGCCCTGGGGCCAGCCCTGTCGGGCGGCCTTGCGGGCGCGGGCGTCGTCCAGAATGGCGCGCAGGTCCGAGGCTTCGATCCGCCAAAGATCCAGGAAATGTCTCACCGGCTGGGTCATTGAACTCCCCATTGCCATCCAGAACCCCGTCGTCGACGGGGCCTGGGTCATTTGTTTGATGGGATCAGCCGGCCAGCTTGGCGCGGGCGGTTTCGCAGGCAGCTTCCAGTTTTTCCACTGCCTCACGGGCCTCTTCGAGTGTCAGGGTCAGGGGCGGAAGCAGACGCACACAGTTGTCACCGCCGCCAGCCACCAGCAGGTGCTGGTCCCGGGCATGCTGCATGAAGTCCCGGTTGGGGGTGTGCAGCTTGAGGCCGATGAGCAGTCCCTTGCCGCGGATGTCGGCCACGACATCGGGGAAGCGGTCCTTAAGCCCGGTGAACTGCTGGTGGAAATAGCCGGCCAGTTCGCGGACATGGGCCAGGAGTGCCTCGGAACCCAGCTCCTCCATGGCCGCCAGGCCCACGGCCATGGCCAGGGGATTGCCGCCATAGGTCGACCCGTGAGACCCCACCGTCATGCCGGCTCCGGCCTCGGCTGTGGCCAGGCAGGCCCCCACCGGAAAGCCGCCGCCGAGGGCCTTTGCCACCGCCATGATGTCCGGGGTGACCCCGGCCCATTCATGGGCAAACAGCTTGCCCGTCCGCCCCAGGCCGCACTGGATCTCGTCCAGGATCAGCAGGATGCCGTGCTCATCGCAGAGCTCGCGCAGACCGCGCATGCAAACGTCCGGCAGGGCCCGGGCCCCGCCCTCGCCCTGGACAGGCTCGATGATGATGGCCGCCGTGGTCGGGCCAATGGCCGCCTTCAGGGCCTCGTGATCGCCATAGGGCACCTGGATGAAGCCGGGCATCCGGGGCCCAAAGCCCTCGAGATAGCTGGCATTGCCCGAGGCATTGACCGCCGCCAGGGTCCGGCCGTGGAAGGAGCCATCAAAGCCGATGATGTCGATCCGCTCCGGGTTGCCCCGTGCCCAGTGATACTTGCGCGCCGTCTTGATGGCGCATTCCACGGCTTCGGTCCCGGAATTGGTGAAGAAGACCTCGTCGGCAAAGGTCAGGTCGGTCAGCACCTTGGCCAGCTTTTCCTGGCCCGGGATCGTGAAGATGTTGGAGACGTGCCAGAGCTTCTCGGCCTGGTCCTTCACGGCCTGGACCAGCTTGGGATTGGCATGCCCCAGGGCATTGACCGCGATCCCGGCCATGCAGTCGAGATAGGCCTCTCCATCGGTGGTGAAAAGTCGCGCGCCCTCGCCTCGCTCGAATGCCAGCGGGGTGCGGTTGTACACGCCCATGATGTGGTCGCTGGGAACGGCTGCGGCTTGCGTCGCGGTCTTTTCGGTCACGGAGAAACCCCCCTGAAACGGAAGCATCCCCGCCGCGTGGCGACGGGGACTGGAAGGCTTGGCGTTCTCGGGCCGAAGGGGTCGATTGTCAATGACGCAGACGCCCTGACAGACCCTCGGGATCAGGTCTTCAGCTTGTAGCCGGTCTCGAACATCCACAGGCAGACACAGGCAAAGGCGATGACAGTGCCGGCGACGAGACCGACCCCTGCCCCGAGCGAACCCTCGGCATGACCGATGAAGCCATAACGGAAGCCGTCGATCATATAGAAGAAGGGGTTGAAATGGCTGGCCGACCGGAAGGGCTCAGGCAGCTTGTCCACCAGATAGAAGGTCCCGGACAGGAAGGTCATGGGCATGATGACAAAGTTGGTCACCGCCGACATGTGATCGAACTTCTCGCTCCACAGGCCCGCCATGATGCCCAGCATGCCCAGGATCATGGCCGCCCCCAGACCGAAATAGAGCACCGCCCACAGATGGGTGATGGGCAGATGGGCAAAGGGCAGGACCGCCAGCCAGGTTACCGCGCCAACGACGATCCCGCGGGTCGCCGCCCCCAGGGCAAAGCCAAGGGTGTGTTCAAGGGGGCTGAGGGGCGGGGTCAGGAAATCACCCGTCAGGCCATTCATCTTGGCCTGGAGCAGGGAGGAGGATGAATTGGCAAAGGCATTGTTCAGGATCGACATCATGATCAGGCCGGGTGCCACAAAGGTCGAAAAGGCCGTGCCATGCACCGGCGGGGCTGCGCCGCGGACGGCAACCACGAAAACCATCATATAGAGCAGGGCTGTGACCACCGGGGCGGCCAGGGTCTGCATCCCCACCTTCCAGAACCGGCGGATCTCCCTCAGATAGAGGGTGCGGAAACCCGCCCAGTTGAACCCGTGATAATCGCGAGGCTGGGGCGGAATGACGGCGTCGGAAGTTTGCATGCCGGAGATGTGCTCCGAACGGCGCTTCGCTGCAAGCCTGTCCAATTGCGACGCAATATCTAGTTCCTGTGGACGAGTGGGCGGGCGCCCATTGTGGCCAGTAAGGATTTGTTTACGATATGTGGTAGGAACTGGCGTTGCAGAGATGCAGTGCCACAAGATGTTGATCCCGGATGGACCGCGCGGGGGCGCCTTCGGGATCGAAAGACAGCGGGTGGAGGCCACAATGGGTTGGACGGACGAGCGCGTCGAGATGCTGAAGAAGCTCTGGCAGGACGGCCTCTCGGCCAGCCAGATTGCCAAGCAGCTTGGGGGTGTTACCCGCAATGCCGTGATCGGCAAGGTCCATCGTCTGGGTCTGTCCGGCCGGGCCACGCCGTCCAAGCCCGCTCGCCCGGTTTTCAAGGCCCCGCGTCCCGCCCGTCCCGCCGCCCAGCCCGCCGCGCCGCGCCGGATCGCCGAACCTGTCGCCGCCGCTTCTGCAGCGACCGCTTCTGCCCCGACCAGCTCCATGCCGGTCCAGCAAGCCCAGACTGCACCGGCCCGTTTTGTGGATGAGGCCCCCGGGTCCGCGACCGTGCTCACCCTCGGTGCCCACATGTGCAAGTGGCCGATCGGCGATCCGTCCAGCGACGACTTCACCTTCTGCGGTCGTCGCCAGACCGACGGCCCCTATTGCATGGACCACGCCCGGGTGGCCTATCAGCCCGCCCAGACCAAGAAGCGCTCCAGCGCCTCGGAACTGGCCCGCTCCCTGCGCCGCTACATCTGATCGGCAAATACCGGTGAAGACCGGTCGATCCCTGATTGGGTTCGTCCGGTGCCGGCGCTAGACTTCGCTTATGAGCGATCAAGACATCGTCGAAGACACAAACGCCCAGGCCTATTCGGTCTCGGACCTGTCCAATGCCCTGAAGCGGGTGCTGGAGGACAGGTTCGGCTTTGTGCGTCTGCGCGGCGAGCTGTCCAAGGTCACCTTTCACAGCAATGGCCATGTCTATCTCAGCCTGAAGGACGAGCGCTCCTCCATCGATGGCGTGGTCTGGAAGGGCTCGGTCCGCAATCTGCAGGTCCGCCCGGAACAGGGTCTGGAAGTCATCGTCACCGGCAAGGTGACCACCTACCCCGCCGGGTCCCGCTATCAGATCGTCATCGATTCCATGGCCCCTGCCGGGGTCGGGGCCTTGCTGGCCCAGCTGGAACGCCTGAAGGCCCGGCTGGCAGACGAGGGGCTATTCGCCCCGGAGCGCAAACAGCCCCTGCCCGTCATGCCCTCGGTCGTGGGGGTGATCACAAGCCCAACCGGCGCCGTGATCCGCGACATCCTGCATCGTATCCGCGACCGCTGGCCTTGCCATGTAGTGGTCTGGCCTGTGGTGGTGCAGGGCGATGCGGCGGCTGCCCAGGTCGCCGCCGCCATCCGCGGCTTCAACGCCCTGGGACCGGACAGCGCAGTGCCACGCCCCGACATCCTGATCGTCGCCCGGGGCGGCGGGTCGGTCGAAGACCTCTGGGCCTTCAATGACGAGGCCCTGGCCCGGGCCGTGGCCGACAGCAAGATTCCCCTGATCTCGGCCGTGGGCCACGAGACCGACACGACCCTCATCGACTTCGTCTCTGACCGCCGCGCTCCGACCCCGACCGCTGCCGCCGAGATGGCAACCCCTGTCCTGGCCGAACTGAGGGCCGGGATCAGTGATCTGTCGGCGCGCCTGCACCGGGCAGGTGGACGCACAGTGGAAGACCGGCGCGGACGGGTCGAGGCCGCAGGCCGGGCCCTGGGTCGCGTGCCTGACATGCTGGAACTGGCCACCCAGAGGTTCAACCTCGCGTCCAGCCGTCTGGGGGCGGCCCTGGACAAGAACGTCGCAGCCCATGGCACCCAGCTGGTGCGGATTGCCTCAAGGCTGAACCCTGGCCTGCTCCAGCGCCCTCAGCAGGTCCGCCATGACCGGCTGGGGGGCGTCTCCCAGCGCCTGACCCCGGCCATGGAACGCCTGCTCGAACGTCGCCTGGAACGTCTGGCCAGCCTGTCCAAGCTCTATCAGGCCGTCGATCCCAACCGTCCACTGGAACGGGGTTTTGCCCGGGTTCACAAGGCCGATGGCAGCCTGGTGCGCTCTGCTGCGAGCTTGGCCAGTGGCGAGGCCGTCCAGCTGATCTTTGCCGACGGTGATCGCGGGGCTGTGGTCGACGGGACCCCGAGCCCGCGCCCTGTCCGCCCGGCAAAGACGCCCACGATTCCTTCGCCCCAGGGTGAGTTGTTCTAGGGCCCCCGCCTCGACTAGACTGGGACCATGAACGCAACTGACCGCAAATCGCCCGGAACACCCGCCGACCTTGCTTCTGTCCACTATGGCGATGGCGAGTTCGTCGTCCTGAAGGCTGGACGCTTTGTGAAGTGTGCTGTGACTGGTGCCCTGATACCGCTGGATGCCCTGCGCTACTGGAGCCCGGACCTCCAGGAGGCCTATGCCACACCGGCCGACGCCCTGGCCCGCTGGCGGGAGTTGAACCCCTGAATCGCAGGGCCGCCCTGGCCGGCCTGGCATCCCTGGGATTTGCCTCCAGGGCCCAGGCAGCACCCCCGGACCTGGCCCTTGCTGGCCGGTTCGAGCAGGGTGGCTATGCCATAGGCCGCACCAGCCCCGGGGCCCATGTCCAGTTGAATGGTGCCCTTGTCACCCATGCCTCCCCTGAGGGCTTCTTCATTCTGGGCTTTGATCGGGACAATCTCGACGAGGTCCAGATCCGGGTCTCGAACGACGAAGGCGAGGCCCTTCACACCGCCGCGATCAAGCGCGGTGAGTTCGACATCCAGCGCATATCAGGCCTGGCCTCGGGCACCGTCACCCCTGACCCGGCCATGGATGCGCGGATCGAGGCGGAGTATCTGCGCAAGCAGGCGGGCTTCGCCAGCAAATGGAACGGTGACGGGTTCAAGGACGGCTTTACCCTGCCCCTGAACAGTTTTCGCGTCTCGGCCCGTTATGGCGGCCAGAGGATCCTCAACGGCGAGCCCCGCCAGCCCCACTATGGCATCGACCTCGCCGCCCCCACCGGAACTCCGGTCCTGGCCCCTGCAGACGGCGTGGTCTCCATGGCCGAGAGTGACCTTCTCTATGAGGGTCGTCTGATCCTGCTGGACCATGGCCAGGGCCTGATCACCGCCTATCTGCACCTGTCGGAGGTCGCCGTGATCCGGGGACAGAGCGTGAAACAGGGCGAACAGATCGGCCGAGTGGGCGCGGAGGGTCGCGCGACCGGACCTCACCTGTGCTGGCGCATGAAGTGGCGAGGCCGCAATATGAACCCTATGCTCATGGTCGGCGCCAAACGCCCTGCCTGATGACTGCCCCACCTCCCACGATTGGCACCCCGGCCGCCGAGATCGCCATCGATGCCGATCTGGCGCGTCGTCTGCTGGTCTCGCAGCACCCGGACCTGGCCCATCTGCCCATAACGTCTGTCGGGTCGGGCTGGGACAATGCCATGTTCCGTCTGGGGGACGAGCTTGCCCTGCGCCTGCCGCGCCGAGCATCGGCCGCCCAGCTCCTGCTGAATGAACAGACCTGGCTGCCACGGCTAAGGGCTCAGCTTCCCTTGCCCATCCCTGCCTCGGTCCGGACGGGTCATGCCGAGGACGGCTTTCCCTGGCCCTGGAGCGTCACACCCTGGATGTCGGGAGAGACGGCCGATCTGACCCTGCCGGATGCCCGCCAAGGTGAGCGCCTCGCCGCCTTCTTCACCGCCCTGCACTGTCCGGCCCCGGCCGATGCGCCGCACAATCCTGTCCGCGGGGTCCCGCTGGCCAGTCGCCTCGAGACCTTCCAATCCCGCTATGCCCGTCTGGCCGGAAAGACTGATCGGCTGGATGCCCGGATCATGGCCATCTGGGCAGACGCCCTGGTCGCGCCGGATGATGCCGCCGCCACCTTGATCCACGGCGACCTGCACCCGCGCAATGTCCTGGTGGAGGAAGGCAGGCTGTCAGCCATCATTGACTGGGGCGACATGGCCCAGGGTGACCGGGCCTCTGACCTGGCCTCGGTGTGGATGCTCCTGCC
>CAIYZB010000413.1 GCA_903930545.1 uncultured Alphaproteobacteria bacterium | reverse complement strand
GTGCCACCTCCCCCAGAGGGGGAGGAATGGGGCCGTAGTTGCTCCCCCTCTGGGGGAGCTGTCAGCGAAGCTGACTGAGGGGGCAACCCACCTCAACAACCGCCCCGAACACCCTGACAAAGCTCAGCTTCAAGGCTGCGTCAGCCTCGTCCATGGTTACCGGCCGGCCCTGATCCACCAGGCTGGTCACGCCATGCTCGGTCACGCCGCAGGGCACAATGCCGGCGAAGTGCTCCAGGTCCGGTTCCACATTCAGGGATATGCCGTGGAAGGAAACCCAGCGGCGCAGCTTCACTCCGATGGCGGCGATCTTGTCCTCGCGGCCCTCGCGGCGCACCCAGACCCCGACCCTGTCCGGACGCACCTCGCCCTCAAGGCCGAAGGTCACAAGGGCCTCGATCACCCAGGTCTCCAGGGCCCGCACGAAGGCACGGACATCCCTTTGCCGGCGGGTCAGGTCCAGCATGACATAGGCCACCCTCTGGCCAGGGCCATGATAGGTGAACTGACCGCCCCGGGCGGTTTGATGGACCGGGAAGCGGTCCGGGGTCAGCAGGTCCGCCGGCTTCGCCGATATGCCCGCCGTATAGAGAGGCGGGTGCTCCAGCAGCCAGACCAGCTCGGGTGCCCTGCCTTCGGCAATGGCTGCCGCCCGGGCTTCCATCAGCTCGAGGGCGGCTGGATAGTCCACCAGGCCGGGGCTGACGGCCCATTCCACGGCCTGCAGGTCATCGCGACCAAAGATTGTCGGCAGGGCAGCTGGATTTAACGCGTGATCAAGCATGTCGGCTGCAATGTGGTCCCTTGATCGGGTCAGTGCAATTCGTTGCCGGTCGCGTTTGTTCAAAGGGTGCGTGGCTTGGGCCAGGTCAATTCCGTCAATGTCGAGATCTCGGTGGTCCTCGGACGATCGAGCCTTCCCATGCAGCAGCTGCTGCGCATGGGCCGCGGAGCCGTTATCCCGCTTGATGCCGGGGTCAATGACGAGGTCTGGATTCTGGCCAATAACCATCCCGTTGCCCGGGGCGAAATCCAGATCAACGAGGATCGGATTTCCATCGCCGTGACCCGTGCGGCCGATGTTTATGATTTCATGGCCGGCGGTTCTTGAACGAAAGTTCGAGACTTCGCTTCACAAATCATCAGGGGTTTGCTACCCCCCGCGCCTCACCACGAGCGGTCGTGGCGGAATTGGTAGACGCGCAGCGTTGAGGTCGCTGTGGGGCAACCCGTGGAAGTTCGAGTCTTCTCGACCGCACCAGTGAATCAGGGTCTTAGGCAGAAGCACGAGTCACATCTTCGATTATAGCTAGGGGAGGTCCGCATGAGCCGCGAAACGGCCGACCTGTCTGAAGCTGAAGATCGTGCCCGGGTGGATGCCGAGGAAGACCTGGAAGACCTCGCCCTAGGCGATGACTACGCATTGACTCCGGAATTCGTGGCCATGGTCGTCGATGCGGCCGACCGTGGCGACGCCGAACGTCTGAGGGAGCTGCTTGCCGCTCTCCATCCGGCCGATGTGGCCGACCTAATGGGTTTCCTGTCCTCGGACTATCGCGATGAGGTGCTTCTGCACCTTGATCCCGAGGCCCTGGCCGAGATCCTCTCCGAGCTGGATACCGAAATCCGCGAGGAGGTCCTTGAGACCGTGGCTCCGGCCACCCTGGCCAAGGCCCTCGAGGAACTGGACTCCGACGACGCCGCCGACCTGGTGGACGATCTGGAGGACGACAAGCGCGCCGCCGTTCTGGCCGCCATGCCCGAGACCGAGCGGGCCGCCATCGAAAGCTCCCTGGCCTATGAGGACGAGACCGCCGGTCGCCTCATGCAGCGCGAAGTGGTCTGGGCCCCTCAGTTCTGGACCGTAGGCCAGACCATCGACCACTTCCGCCGCGAAGCCGAGGACCTACCGGAGCTGTTCTTCGACGTCTATGTGGTGGACCCGTCCCACCGCCCCGTCGGGGCCGTGCCGGTAAGTCACCTGCTGCGCAGCCGCCGCGATGCCCCCCTGGCCCAGATCATGGAGCCGGTCTCCGAGATCCCGGTCCTGATGGACCAGGAGGAGGTGGCCTATATCTTTGACAAGTATCACCTGATCTCGGCACCCGTGGTCGAGCCGGGCGGGCGGCTGGTGGGTCAGATCACCGTCGACGACATCATGGCGGTCATCCAGGAAGAGAGCGAGGAGGACATCCTCGCCCTGGCTGGTGTGTCCAATGCCGACCGGAACGCCAACGTCCTGGACATGGTCAAGGCGCGTCTGCCCTGGCTTCTGATCAACACCCTGACGGCCGCCATTGCGGCCAGTGTGATCCGCGCCTTCGAAGGCGAGATCCTGAAGCTGGTCACCCTGGCCATGCTGATGCCCATTGTCGCTTCCCTCGGGGGCAATGCCGGGACACAGACCCTGGCCGTGGCGGTGCGTGGTCTGGCGTCGAAGGAACTTTCAGCCGTCAACTCTGCCCAGACCGTATTCCGGGAAATGGCCGTCGGTCTCAGCAATGGCGTGGCCCTGGCCGCCGTGACCGGGGTTGTGGTCTTTCTGCTGTTCCATGATCCGCGGCTCAGCCTGGCCTTCGGGCTGGCACTGATCGTGAATCTGTTTGTCGCGTCCCTGGCCGGAGCCCTTGTGCCCCTGGCCCTGGAGCGCATGGGCCGTGACCCGGCCGTCTCGTCCTCGGTCTTTGTGACCTTTGCGACGGACTTCACCGGGTTTTTTGCCTTTCTCGGGATTGCCGCCCTTATCCTGCTCTGAACGGCCCCCATCTTGCCACCATGGGTTCGGGCGCTGACGCGTCTGTCTCAAATTGGGTCAAGATGGCCATGAAACCACGTCACCAACTGTCCCGCGCTGCAATCGAGCTGATCAAAAGGTTCGAAGGCTATCGCAAGAAAGCTGCCCAGCTGGCCGATGGCCGCTGGACCATCGGCTATGGCCACACCCTGACCGCCCGTGAGGGTGCCGAGGTGTCGGAGTCTGATGCCGAGGCTCTGCTGCTCTATGATCTGATCGCGGTGGCCCATGCGGTGAACGAGTGGACCTTTACGCCCCTCACCCAGAACCAGTTCGACGCCCTGTGCGCCTTTGCCTCCAATATCGGCGTGGACAACTTCCGCCGCTCGTCGGTCCTGCGCCGGGTCAATGAGGGCCAGATGCTGCAGGCCGCCTGCGCCATGGAGCTGTGGCGCAAGGCAGACTTCGAGGGCGAGCGGATCGTCATCGATGCCCTGGTCCGTCGCCGCTCGGCGGAAAAGACCCTGTTCCTCACCCCGACCCACGGGTGGGTCCCGGCCCCGTCGCCCATCCTGCGTCCCAATGTGGACAATGACGCCGCTGGCGTTGTGCCGCGGGAGACCCCGACGGCTGTCACGGCCCGGATGGAAGGCCCTCTGGCTGTTGCCGATCGGGCTGATACGGTTCCCGCCCCGGCACCCGTTCCCGTGCTCGAGCCGACCCCTGAGCCGGTGGCCGAGGTGACCCCCGTCGAAGTCCCCGTCCTCGCCGTTGAGGCCATGGACGAAGCGGCCCCAACCCCGACCCAGGCTGCGGCCGCTGTCGTGACTTCGCGCCTGTCCTCGATCTTCCGGGATGAACCGGTCGAAGCGGCTATTGAGCCGGAGGCCCCCGTTGAAGCCCCCGCGCCCGTGGCAGAAGCTGCCGTCGAGCCGGTGGTTGAGCCGGAGCCCGAGTTAGAGGCTCCTGCGGCTGCCCCGGTTATCCAGCTGGTGACCCCGGTGGTGGAAGCCGCCGTCGATCCCGTGATCGATCCGGTGATTTCCAGCGAACCTGAGATTGTCGCCGAGCCGGCAGTGGCCGACAGCACCCCGGCCCCTCTGGCTGCCGTGGCCGGTGATCGCGCCTTTGTCCTGACCCCGCCTGAAGAGGATGTGGTCCGGCACGAGCCCGAAACCCATCTTGAGATGCCGGCCCCGGCCAATGAGTCCGAGCCTGGCCTGTTTGACCGTCCCCTCTCGGTGGCGAATGACCATCTCGAGCAGCCCGAGCCGCCCCGCGAGGAGCGCCGGATCCTGATCGACGACACCCTGGAATACGAATTCGACTCCGCCTTCTCCATGACGCCGGAACAGCCCCAGCTGGGTCTGCCCCTGCTGATCGGGGCTGCCATCCTGGGTCTGGCGGTCTTTGCCGGGGGTCTTGTCTGGTCCTTCACCGCCCGCAATGACGTCGACAGCGGCCTGCTGAACCCGATGACCGTGGGCTGGATGGCCTGCCTCGCCGGGATCGGCTTCTTCGTCTTCGCGGCCTATCTGATGCTGAACCGTCTCGGCCATGCGCCGGAGGATATGGACGAGGACGCCGACCGCTAGGTTCCACCTTTTATCTGCGTGACGACTAAAGGGGGTTCGCAACCATGCGGACCCCCTCTTTTTTGGTCGGCAGGGGGGTGCTAGGCCTTGGGCATGATCCCGAACACTGGCCCGACCCTCGATTTTGACCTCGGCGAGACTGCCGACGCCATCCGTGACACCACAGCGCGCTTCGCCGCCGACCGCATCGCGCCCATTGCCGCGCAGATCGACGCGGACAATGCCTTTCCCCGCCACCTGTGGCCCGAAATGGGAGCCCTGGGTCTCCACGGGATCACGGTGGAGGAAGAGTTCGGGGGGCTGGGTCTCGGCTATCTCGAACATGTCGTGGCCATGGAGGAGGTTTCCCGGGCCTCGGCAGCTGTCGGCCTGTCCTACGGGGCCCATTCCAATCTCTGCGTGAACCAGATCCGCCGCTGGGGCAGCGAGGCCCAGAAGCGCCGCTATCTGCCGGGCCTGATCAGCGGGGACCATGTGGGTTCCCTGGCCATGAGCGAGGCGGGATCCGGCTCTGACGTGGTCTCCATGCGCTTGAAGGCCGAGCGCCGCGGCGACCGCTACATCCTGAACGGCACCAAGTTCTGGATCACCAATGCCCCCCATGCCGATGTCCTGGTGGTCTATGCCAAGACCGGGGAAGGGGAGGCCAGCAAGGGCATCACGGCCTTCCTCATCGAGAAGGACTTCAAGGGGTTCTCGGTCAGCCCCAAGCTGGAAAAGATGGGCATGCGCGGATCCGATACCGCCGAGCTGGTCTTCGAGGACTGCGAGGTGCCGGAGGAGAACGTCATGGGCCCCGTCAATGGCGGTGTAGGCGTCCTGATGAGTGGGCTGGACTATGAGCGTGCCGTCCTGTCCGGCGGCCCCCTGGGCATCATGCAGGCCTGTCTGGACGTGGTTCTGCCCTATGTTCGCGACCGCAAGCAGTTCGGAAAGCCCATCGGGTCCTTCCAGCTGATGCAGGGCAAGGTGGCCGACATGTATGTCGCCCTCAATTCGGCCCGGGCCTATGTCTATGCCGTGGCGCGCGCCTGCGACGACGGGCGCACCACCCGCTTCGATGCGGC
Source organism: uncultured Alphaproteobacteria bacterium (assembly GCA_903930545.1). GTDB lineage: Bacteria > Pseudomonadota > Alphaproteobacteria > Caulobacterales > Caulobacteraceae > Phenylobacterium. The sequence continues at coordinate 6,047 of CAIYZB010000413.1, read as the reverse complement.
CGGAGCCATCCTCATGGCCTCGGAGAACGCGGTGCGCTGTGCCCTGGAGGCCATCCAGGCCCTGGGCGGGGCGGGCTATACCCGCGACTTCCCCGTGGAGCGCCTCCTGCGGGATGCAAAGCTCTATGACATCGGGGCCGGGACCAACGAGATCCGTCGTTTCCTGATCGGTCGCGAGCTGGTCGGGGCCTGATTTGAGGCACAAAAAAGGGCCGACCCGTTGTTGGGGCCGGCCCTTCCATTGTCGGACCGCTCGGCGGTCGCGCGATCGTTTGCGCTTTAGACGCTAGCCTCGATCACGGAGGCCCAGATCACGGTTTCCACTTGCGGATGAAGACAATGAGACACTGGGTCACCTCCTTTCAGCTGTTGAACAGGAAGGCCAGTATGTGCCGATCTGGACGAAGCGCAATGGGGGATTTTGGCCTCAGATCAGGGTCGAATCCGGCTCATGGCGGGAGACCCTGCGGCGCAGGTCGGTGACCGGCCGGGTGAGTTTCTTCAGGGCCTCGGTCATGGCGACCCGTCCCCCGGTGACCGCGGGCTCATAGGCCGTCCAGTCGCGGATTTCGACCCCGACCACCTCGGGCAGGACCAGGACATCCGTCGCATCCCGCGACGCGATCAGGTCGCGACCTGAGGACACGGTCGCCGCCCGCATGAGCAGGGAGACGATGGGCGGGCCCTTGCGCCACTGTCCCGAAATGATCCAGCGCCACACCGAGGCGGGCCGGGCGACGTCGGCGGCCGTAATCGACCGGCCGCGGGTCACGTCGATGCCGACGATCGGACCCAGCATGGACATCCGCATGATGTCGGCGGGGAAGTTCTTCAGGACCGCGCCGTCCACCAGGACGTCATTGTCATCGGTCGCCGGGGGCAGGATGCCGGGCAGGGAGATCGAGGCTCTCAGGGCATCCCTCAGACGGCCCCGGCGGTGCAGCTGATAGGTGCCCTTGGTCAGGTTCGAGGAGACGCAGAAAAAAGGCAGCCACAGGTCCGCAATCTGGGTCTCGCCGAAATGCTGGGACAGGCGTTCATTGACCTTCAGCCCAAGGGTCATGGCCAGGAGGGGGATGGCGATATCGTCCAGGGGGCTGGTATTGACGAAGGCATCCTGGATCCGGGCATCCATCTCGGCCTGGTCCCAGCCCATGGCGACGCCGGCGGCGATGATCGCCCCCATGGAGGCCCCGCAGACAAAGTCGATGGGCACGCCCTGTTCCCGCAGGACCTGGATCGCGCCGATATGGGCATAGGCCCTCGCACCACCGCCGGACAGGACAAGGCCCACCGATTGGCCGGTCAGGACCCGGGCGATGCGCTTGAGATCCTCGGCATGGTCTCGGCGCATATGGAACAGCCGGGCGGGCTTGACCGATTCCAGCCAGGCTTCAGACCCTTGAGGCCGCACCGTATTGCGCTTGTGGACCAGGATCAGGTCGACCAGGTTCTGGGCCTGGAGGGGTTCCTTGTGCACGGCTTCCGGGGGCGCGACCTTTTCGCCCAGGCCGATCCGAAACAGCCGGTCCACTTGACGGCCGACGACGGTGCGCCAGCTGTGGTCCCCGGTCTCTGCTACATAGAGGACGAAGTCATAGTCCCGCTCGACCTCGGAAAACCATTCGGTCGGGGCGTGCTGGACCTCGGAGCCCAGTATGGTCACCGAATAGCCGAGCTTGCCGACCTCCCGGCCCATCTTTTCCACCAGAGGCCGGATGGGGCCTGGATCGCCTACGGAGATGAAGCCGAAGACCGAGGGCTCGCCCACCGAGGCCTTGGTGGCGGCCTGTCGGCTGCGGCGGATCATCAGCCGGGCCAGCTCGATCATCACCTCCGGTTCCTGCTCGCAGGCCTCGAAGAAGATGGACCGGGGCAGGGCGAAGATTTCTGAATCTCTCAGGGCTACCACGTGGCCCGAATGGGCGGCTCCGGAGATCAGGGCCATTTCGCCGGCAGGCTCACCGGGGCGGATCACACCCAGAAACTGGGACTCGCCATTCTCGTCGCGCCGGAAGGCACCCAGCCGTCCGGCCCGAACGAAATAGAGCGTGTCGGAAGGTTCGCCGGAATTATAGAGGGTGGCACCGCCGGGCAGGGAGAACCAGACCGCGTCGCCGCGCGCCTTTTCCGTCTCGAACAGACGGGAGAGGGCAGAATCAGTAGGTATTTCAGGCAGGCTGGCCACGGAACAGAGCCTAGCCTGCGTCGCGCAGCGGGGCTATGCCTTGGCCATGCCCGTTTTGAAATCTGCCATCGATACCCAAGGTCCCGGCTTCGCGGCCAATCGCGAGCTCAATCTCGGCCTTGTGGACCAGCTACGTGCCCGCAGCGCCAAGGCCGCCCTCGGCGGGCCGGAAGACTCGCGCAAACGTCATGTGAAGCGGGGCAAGCTCTTGCCCCGGGACAGGGTCCTGCGGCTGCTGGATGCCGGTTCGCCCTTTCTCGAGATCGGGGCCCTGACCGCCCATGGGGTCTATGACGACGAGGCCCCCGGTGCAGGTCTGATCACCGGGATCGGTCGGGTCTCGGGTCGCGAGGTCCTGATCATCGCCAATGATGCCACCGTAAAGGGCGGGGCATATTTCCCCCTCACCGTGAAAAAGCACCTGCGGGCCCAGGAAGTGGCCATGCAGAACCGGCTGCCTTGCGTCTATCTGGTGGATTCCGGCGGGGCCAACCTGCCTCACCAGGCCGAGGTCTTCCCCGATCGGGACCATTTCGGTCGCATCTTCTTCAATCAGGCCCGGATGAGTGCCGACGGCATCGCCCAGATCGCCTGTGTCATGGGCTCCTGCACGGCGGGCGGGGCCTATGTGCCGGCCATGTCCGACGAGACCGTGATCGTGCGCGGCGCGGGCGAGGAGAGCCAGGGCACCATCTTCCTGGGCGGTCCGCCCCTCGTGAAGGCTGCCACAGGCGAGGTTATCAGCGCCACGGAGCTAGGCGGAGCCGATACTCATGGCCGCCTTTCCGGTGTGGTGGATCACGTGGCCGCCGATGATGAACACGCCCTTCAGATCGTCCGCTCCATCGTGGCCAATCTGAACACCACCAAACCCAGTCCACTGGATCTTGCCGAGGCCCGGCCGCCTGCCTTTGACCCCGAGGAGCTCTACGGCATCATCCCGTCGGACGTCCGCGCCCCCTATGACGTTCGCGAGGTCATTGCGCGCCTTGTGGATGGGTCCGAATTCGATGAGTTCAAGGCACTCTATGGCACCACCCTGGTGACAGGCTTTGCCCGCATCTGGGGCTTTCCCGTCGCCATCCTGGCCAATAATGGCGTGCTGTTTTCCGAAAGCGCCCTCAAAGGGGCCCACTTCATCCAGCTGGCCTGCCAGAGGGGCATCCCCCTGGTCTTCTTGCAGAACATCTCGGGCTTCATGGTGGGCGGCAAGTATGAGGCCGGTGGCATCGCCAAGGACGGGGCCAAGCTGGTGACCGCCGTGGCCAGTGCCAATGTGCCCAAGTTCACCGTCCTGATCGGTGGCTCCTTCGGGGCCGGAAACTACGGCATGTGTGGCCGGGCCTATTCCCCACGCTTCCTCTGGTCCTGGCCCAACAGCCGCATCAGCGTCATGGGCGGGGAGCAGGCAGCCAGTGTGCTCGCCACCATTCGCCGGGATGGCATCGAGTCCCGGGGTGATACGTGGGCGGCAGCCGATGAAGAGGCCTTCAAGGCCCCGGTGCGCGATCGCTATGAGCAGGAGGGCGATCCCTATTTCGCCACAGCACGTCTCTGGGATGACGGGATCATCGATCCGGCCCAGACCCGTGATGTCCTGGGTCTGTCGATCTCAGCCGCCCTCAATGCCCCGATCCCGTCGACGCCCTTCGGGGTTTTCAGGATGTAGGGATCAGGAGGCCGGGTCGTTACCCGGCAGTGTGGTCTGGATCTCGGCGGAACCGGTTCGGCTGCGCATGGCATTGCCGACCAGGACGCCCAGGCTGGCACAGATGGCGATCATGCCCAGGACCAGAGCGATACGGGCCTGCAGGCTGGGTGTCGGCTTGGGCAGGGCCGGGCGAACCGGCGGGCGAGCGACCTGGCTGGTCGCTTCGCCAAAAATCTGTGAAACGCTGAGGGACTCGCGCGTCTTGATCATGGCTGAGCCTCCCGTCCCCCGACGACCGTCCCCGTTTCCGGAAGACAGTTTGATCACGATCAGTTGCGCGATCAGGAAGTGCATTAACCTTTGGAACTGGGCAGGAGCAATGGCTGTTGGGCCTGTTTCGGATGTCTTGTGCCAAAGTGCGCAAAAATACCTCAGTTCGGGCAGTTCCATTTGCGACCTTCGGGACGGGCCGGGCGAGCCTACATCTTTTGGGAGATTGAAATGACCAACCCCATCGCCGATCCCTTCGTCGAAAGCCCGGATACCGATGCGACCTCGAAGCTTGTGACGATCACAGCCACCCCGGACGGTGTCGCGACAGTCACCCTCAATCGCCCGGATCGAAAGAATGCCTTTGACGCGGCCCTGATTGCCGCCCTGCACGAGGCCTTCGAAACCCTGAAGGGGGCAGAGGGGGTGCGGGTGGTGTTTCTGCGCGGGGCCGGAACCTTCTTCTCGGCAGGGGCTGATCTGGACTGGATGCGGGCGGCGGCCGACCACACCGAGGCGGACAACCGCGACGATGCCTATCAGATGGCGCTGATGTTCAAGGCCCTGTGGGACATACCGGCGCTAACCGTCGCTCTTATCCACGGCGGTGCCTTTGGTGGAGGGGCAGGGCTTGCGGCCGCCTGCGACATGGCGGTGGCCACGGAGGAGGCCCGCTTCAGCTTTTCGGAAACCCGTCTCGGCCTCGTGGCGGCGACCATCAGCCCCTATGTGGTGGATGCCATCGGCCCGAGGAAGGCCCGCAGCCTCTTTGCTACCGCCGTAGTGTTCGACGCTGCCCGTGCTGAAAGGATCGGCCTGGTGGATGAGGTCGTTGCCGATGTGGCGGGTCTGGATGCCGTGGCAGACCGGATCGCGAGCGACATCAGGGCCTGTGCCCCTGGGGCCGTTGCCGCGTCCAAGGCCCTGGTGGAGGCCGTCGCCTACAAGCCCATCGACTCTGTCATGATGGACACGGCGCGACGGATTGCCCATGCCCGGGTTTCCGAAGAAGGCCAGGAGGGGGTTCGGGCCTTTCTGGACAAGCGAAAGCCACTCTGGGCCTTATAGGCCCGCACGAGACAGACCACGGCGGGGGACATGACGGGGGCGGACCTAGAAGCGGCGGCAGCGGATTCTGTCCGCGATCTCTTTCGACGCCGGACCCATTCAGTCACTCGCAAGGGCGAGCCCTGCGCCAATTGCGGGACCGTCCTTGAGGGGCGTTATTGCCATGAGTGCGGGCAACTCAGCGATACGCACCAACGCTCCCTGCCGCACCTGATCTGGGGGGCTATTGAGGGGATGTATCACTTCGACGGACGCCTGGCCCGCACGGTACCGCTGCTGTTTCTGAGACCGGGCGTGCTGGCCAAGGACTATATGGAGGGGCGGATCGCGCGCCACGTCCCACCGTTCCGAACCTTTCTTGTGGCCCTGCTGCTATTCATCCTCGCGGCCGAGCACGCCATTCATGGCATGCAGCACAAGGCCGAACTCGCCGCTCATCGTCACGCCGAGGCCATGCAGACGCCCCAGGGCCGGGCCGATGAGGCCGCCCGCATCCGTGCCCTTGCAACCACAGCCCGTGACGCAGCCCTGAAGGCCAGCGCTGAAAGTCGGGATGAGGCGCTTGCGGACGGTGACGAACCTCCGGCCAAGGTTCTGGCCAAGCACGAGGCCTCGAAGACCTTCATCGCGGCCCAGTACGCCCGCGCCCTCTCGAGTGCTGACCAGATCGAGCATGACCCTGAAGCTGCAAAAAAGGCTCTGGAGGCCAGCGAGCATCCTGGAGCCAGCGCTGCGGAACAGCTGCGCGGCCTGACCGACGATGCAGAGGTTGCCGGGGTAAAGGCAGAGGTTCACATGGTCTCGGAGAAATATGACGAGGCCTGGCTCAAGGCCCAGTTGGCCAAGGCCCTGGTGGAGGCCGTCGCCTAC
>CAIYZB010000412.1 GCA_903930545.1 uncultured Alphaproteobacteria bacterium | reverse complement strand
GGCATTCGCCGACAGCTCCCCCATGGGGGGAGCAATTGTCGCCTAATTCAGAGCCAGTCGAGCCGGGCCGCGCCCCTCAGAATGGCCTCTGCCTCGTCCGTATGCTTGGCCCCTTCACGGGGGTGCAGAACCAGGGGTGATAGCAGGGTCAGGGGGGCCCGGCCGGTCTTGATGGCGCGGACGATCACCCGCTTGGCCGGGGCATCGGCATGGGGCTGGACGGGGCGGATCTGGAAGGAGCCGGCCTTGGGGGCCAGCAGGGCCAGAAGATCGGCCAGACGGTCGGCGCGGTGAATCAGGGTCAGGCTGCCGCCTTCCCGCACCGACTTGAGGAGAAAGCCCGTCCATGCCTTCAGGCCGCCGTCTGCCATCCAGGCCCCCGTCTTTTCCGGGGCGGGCGGGCGCAGAGTGGTGGGATCATCGAAGTATGGCGGATTGGCCATGACCGCATCGAAGGGGGGCAGGTCGAGGTCTCGAAAGGGCTGTGCGACATCGCCAGCCAGCACTTGAACTCGACCCTCCAGTCCATTGAGACTGATGTTCTGGCGGGCAAGCTCCAGCGCTTCCGCGTCACGCTCCAGCCCGACGAGCTGGGCCTCAGTCTGACGAAGGGCCGTGGCGAGCAAGGCCCCGCCGACCCCGCAGCCAGCCTCCAGGATCCGGCGACCCGATCCACAGGCGGCTGCCAGCAGGGCGGCATCCAGCCCGGCGCGGTAACCCCTGGCGGGCTGGCGCAGGGTGACCCGGCCCCCCAGAATCCGGTTCTCGGTCCATGGCTTGCCGTCTGTGGGGGCAACGCTTTGTGGCATTCGTGTCCGTCAGCCTTGTGCAGTTCTTGACCGTGCCTTATCGCCTTACCATTGTCGCGCCGATAGTCGGACCGAGCGGTTCGCCATCGAGTTTTCAGGAGGTCGCGTGGACGCAGCCAGCGCCGCGGTGGTGAGCAAGCCGGTATCGATCGATGGGCTCATGGCCCTGGCGCGCCCCGACATGGCCGGGGTGGACGCCCTGATCCGCGACCGGATGCAGAGCCCGGTCTCTGTGATCCCGGCTCTGGCTGAACACCTTATCGGTGGCTCGGCCAAACGCCTTCGTCCTCTGTTGACCATTGCCGCCGCCCGTCTGTGCGAGGGCCAGGATGATGCCTGCCTGAAGTTGGCGGCCTCGGTGGAATTCATCCACACCGCGACCCTGCTGCATGATGATGTGGTGGATTCCTCTGAACTGCGTCGGGGCAAGGTGGCGGCCCATCTGATCTGGGGCGCTCCGGCCAGTGTTCTGGTTGGCGACTTCCTCTTTGCCCGGTCCTTCGAACTGATGGTCGAGGCCGGATCCATGCAGGCCCTGGAAATCCTCGCCCGGGCCAGTCGGGTGATCGCGGAGGGCGAGGTCCTGCAACTGACCCGCGCCCACGACCTGAACCTGACCCAGGACCTCTATCTGGAAATCATCACTGCCAAGACCGCAGAGCTGTTCGCCGCGGCCGCCGAGGCCGGTGCCGTTTCCGCCGGGGCCAGCCCGGAACGTTGCGCGGCTCTGCGCAAATACGGTCAGGAATTGGGGATCGCCTTCCAGCTCGTTGATGACGCCCTGGACTATTCCAGCACCAGCGCGGACCTGGGCAAGAACCCGGGCGATGATTTCCGCGAAGGTAAGGCGACCCTGCCCCTGCTGCTGGCCATTGCCCGCACGGGTGCCGAGGAGCGCGGCTTCTGGGATCGCACCGTTGGGCGGCTTGACCAGACGGACGAGGATCTCGTCCGTGCCCAGTCTCTGGTGGAGTCCACCGGGGCTCTGGAATCGACCCTGGCGCTCGCCGCCAGCTATGCCGACGGGGCCAAGTCCGCCCTGGCTGGATTCAGCCCCAGCCACCCCTGGCGTCCGGCCCTTGCAGACCTGGCCGACTTCGCCGTCCAGCGGCGGATGTAGTCAGAAGCCGGTGATGGGGCAGGACAGCTTGTTGTCACTCACCATGTGCGAAGTCCTTCACTGAACACACCTCGCTCTTCGATGCGGCGGTTGTAGTCAGCTATCGCCTCAGCGTTCTCGGCTTTCCAAAGTGCCGCTCGTTGTTCCTGATCTACTGGGAGTGGCGCTTTCTGCCAGCCAGCCGAAGTGAGAGATACAGGTCCCAGCGTCACCAAGACCGCAAATCCTCGCCGAAGGTGCCGAATTGCTCGACCCGCTTGAGGTTCGCCACAATGGCTTCAGCATTTGTCCTTGCCCATTCAGCGGCCTTTTGCTCCGCGAGAGGACGGGTGGCAGGATCGGGCATAGGATGGGTTTCGTCCATCGGATCAAAATACACCCCAGGTTGTGACGTGGCAAGTCACCCGGGGCTGATCATGTTCTCCGGGCGCACGAACTGGTCGAACTCCTCATTGGTGAGGTAGCCGCCGCCGACGGCCTCGTCGCGCAGGGTGGTGCCGTTCTTGTGGGCCGCCTTGGCGATCTTGGCGCAGTTGTCATAGCCCAGCTTGCCGTTCAGGGCGGTGACCAGCATCAGGGAGCGTTCGAGCGCGGCCTTGATATTGTC
>CAIYZB010000411.1 GCA_903930545.1 uncultured Alphaproteobacteria bacterium | reverse complement strand
GGCCTGTCTCGCCAAAGGTGAAAGCCTGGCCAATCTCGCCTATATGGTCCCCACCATGAGCCGTCCGTTCCTGAAGATGAACGGGCTCGGCAACGACTTTGTCGTGGTCGAGGCCCGATCTGCCCCCTTCGAGCCCAGCGCGGCCGAGGTGCGGGCCATTGCGAATCGCGAGGGCGGAATCGGCTGTGATCAGCTGGTGTCCATCGAGCCCTCCGCTCTTGCCGATGCAAAGGTGCGGTTCTGGAATGCCGACGGCGACGAGGTCGGGGCCTGTGGCAATGCCAGCCGCTGCGTGGGCTGGTTGCTGATGCAGGCCTCCGGCAGGGATCAGGCCGTGATCGAAACCCGGGGCGGACTGCTGAAGGCGAGCCGGGCACCGGACGATCAGGTCAGTGTCGACATGGGCAGGCCCGGTCTCGACTGGCGCCAGATCCCCCTGGAAGAGGAAATGGATACAAGGGGCGTCGAACTGCAGGTCGGCCCCATTGACGATCCCATCCTCCACACCCCGGGCTGTGTCTCCATGGGCAATCCCCATGTGGTCTTCTTTGTCCCGGATGCGGAGACCGCCCCGGTGGTCCAGGTGGGCCCGATGATCGAGCACCACCGCCTCTTCCCGGAAGGGGTCAATGTCGGCTTTGCCGAGATTAGGGGCCGGGATCATATCCGCCTGAAGGTCTGGGAACGGGGCGCGGGCCTGACCCGGGCCTGCGGAACCGGAGCCTGTGCCGCCCTGGTCGCGTCTGCACGCCGCAACCTCACCGACCGCAAGGCGACCCTGGAACTGGACGGCGGGCTTCTCACCATCGAATGGCGGGAAAGCGACGACCACGTCATCATGACCGGCCCGACCCAGCTGGACTTCACCGGAACGCTTCCGTGAAGGACGTCGAGATCGTCACCTTCGGCTGCCGCCTCAATGCCTATGAGAGCGAGGTCATCCGCGCCCGGGCCGCAGAGGACGGGCTGGAAAATGCCATTGTCTTCAATACCTGCGCCGTCACGGGCGAGGCCGTACGCCAGGCCCGTCAGGCGATCCGCAAGGCGCGACGGGAGCACCCTGAGGCGAAACTGATCGTCACCGGCTGTGCCGCCCAGATCGACCCTGCCGCCTTTGCCGGCATGGCCGAGGTGGATCTGGTCCTTGGCAATGCCGAAAAGGCCCAGGCCGGAGCCTATGCCCCTGACGCCCCCGAGGGCCGGGTTCGGGTCAATGACATCATGAGCGTGAGGGAGACCGCAGGTCACCTGATCGATGGCCTGAAGGACCGGGCCCGGGCCTATGTCGAGGTCCAGAATGGCTGCGATCACCGCTGCACCTTCTGCATCATCCCCTTTGGCCGCGGCAATTCCCGCTCTGCCGCTGCGGGCGAGGTGGTGGAACAGGTCCGCAGGCTCACCGCCCAGGGCTATCAGGAAGTGGTCCTGACCGGGGTGGACATTACCAGCTGGGGCTCTGACCTGCCGGGAGCGCCCAGTCTGGGTCAGCTGGTGGCGCGGATCCTGAAACTGGTGCCTGACCTGCCGCGCCTGCGCCTGTCTTCCATCGATGCCGCCGAGATCGATCCGGACCTGATGCGCTGTCTGGCCGAGGAAGAGCGTCTCGCCCCCTATCTGCACCTGTCCCTCCAGGCCGGGGACGACATGATCCTGAAGCGGATGAAACGCCGCCACAGCCGCGCCGATGCCCTGAAGCTGATTGCCGATGTCCGGGCCGTACGCCCCGACACCGCCTTCGGTGCCGATCTGATTGCCGGTTTCCCGACGGAGACCCAGGCCATGTTCGAAAACAGCCTGTCCCTCGTGGAAGAGGCGGGCCTGGCCTTCCTGCACGTCTTTCCCTTCTCCCCCCGCCCCGGCACCCCCGCCGCGCGGATGCCCCAACTGACCCGACCGGTGATCAAGGAACG
>CAIYZB010000410.1 GCA_903930545.1 uncultured Alphaproteobacteria bacterium | reverse complement strand
GCCATTCCTCCCCCTCTGGGGGAGGGGGACCGCGAAGCGGTGGAGGGGGCCAGGTCCCTAGTCCCGTTTCAGGATCACCTTGTGACGCTGACCATTATCAAAGAGCTCGCCCTCCCAGCTGCCATCGGCACGGGGGTCGAGCTGGGCCGAGGTGGCTTGATGGCCGCCTCCGGTCTCGAAGCGGAAATAGAGCTGGGCACCAGCCCGGCGGATCTCGTCCACGAAGCCTGAGGCATCCAGGGCCCCGGGGCGTCGCAGATCGCGCCAGGCCCCTTCAAGACCCCCCATGCCGGTATCCACCAGCTGAAGAGAATAGAGTTGGGCCCCTGAAGCCGTGCGCATGACCCACCGGCCATCCAGGGGACCCTGAAGGCCCTGGGCCGAGGCAATGGAGGCCCTCAGTCGGGATTCATAATTGAGGTCGGTGGAGGTCAGGGGCGGTTCCGGCGTGCGGTCCAGCTCGTCGATCATCACCGGGTCCTTGACCTGGCTGCGGGGCGGAGGCGGTCGGACCGGGGCGGGTGCCGCGGGCAGGGGCACGAAACGGGGACGTTCCGGGGTGATCACAGCGGGAAGGGGCTCCTGCACGGCAGGGGGGGTCAGGACCGGAGCCTGGACGACCGGTGCTGGCGGCACCACCGTCGGGGCGGCCTCTGTCGCCGCCGGCTTGTCCAGCAGGGCCCCGATGGGGTCTACCTCCTGGGCCAGGACGGGGCTCGCGCCGAGGCAAAGGGCGAGGATCAGGATCAGACGCGCGATCATGCTGTCCAGCCTCCGGTTCAAGCATGGCGGTTTGTGGGCCAATCCGCCTATTATGGTCCCATGACCATTCGATTTGATCCTGATGCAAGGAACGTGCTGGGCGAGGAGCTGGTCCCCTGCTCCCTCGATCCCCTCACCGGCTTTTTCCGCAATGGCTGCTGCGAGACAGGCCCTGAGGATACCGGCCTCCACACGGTCTGTGCCGTCATGACGGCCGAGTTCCTGGCCTTTTCGGCCGCCTGCGGCAATGACCTGTCCACCCCGCGTCCGGAATACGGCTTTGAGGGCCTCAAGCCCGGGGATCAGTGGTGCCTCTGCGCGCCCCGCTGGAAGGAGGCCCTGGATGCGGGGGCTGCGCCCAGGCTCGTCCTGGCCTCCACCCATGAGGAAACCCTGGCCATTGTACCCCTTGAGGTCCTCAAGGCTCATGCCGTGGCCTCAAGGTCATAGGTCTGTTCCAGACTGTAGCGTGACCCCTCCGGGGACAGCTGACTGGAATAGAGGCCGAACTGGTTGACCTCGAATTGTACTGACTTCAGCAGGGCGTGGGTCTCCAGCCAGGTGGCGACGTCGACCGGGTCCGGATGCCGCAGATAGGCCAGGGTCACATGGGGCCGGTATTTTCGCGGCTCAGGCTCCAGACCCACCGTGCGGCAGGCCCGTTCGCAGGCCTTGTGCAGACGCGCGAGATCGGCACTCTCGCTGACCCCTGCCCAGACGGCGTGGATCTCGCGGCCCTCGCCAAAGGCCCCCACGCCCTCAAGGCTCAGGTTCATGGGCGGAAGGGCGATCTGCGCCAGTTCCAGATCCAGGTCCCGGGCCAGGTCCTCGCGGATCTCGCCGACAAAACGCAGGGTGATGTGCAGGGCTTCTCTCGGTCGCCAGCGAGCCCCGGCCAGACCGGTCTGGCGGGCCAGCAACGGGGTGGCAATGTCCTCGGGCAGGGACAGGGCGGCAAACAGACGGATCATGGCCCAAAGGCTTAAGAAGGTTCCCCGCGCCTGGGAACAGGAAGTTTCGCACGCCACCGCTTGCATAGTGCTCAATCGCGCCCAATATCTCGTCGTGGCGTCCAGATCCGGGCGTCTTGAAAAAAGGGCTATGACTCCGATGAGCGACTTCAACCGCGGCTATGCGCGCTCGATCCCCGCCGATCGCGCCGACATGTCGGTGGACGTGGGCCTGCGCGCCTTCATGCTCGGCGTCTATAACAAGGTTGCGCTGGGTCTCGTTCTGTCGGGTGCCCTGGCCTTCCTGACCGGCAGCTACCCGCCTGTCCGCGACCTGATGTTCACGGTCGCCAATGGCCGCATGGGCTACACCCTGCTGGGCATGGTGATCGCTTTTGCGCCCCTGGCCGTGATCCTGTTTGGCTCCTTCGCCATGCGCAAGGCTACGCCCAAGACGGCGGGCATTCTCTACTGGACCATTGTCAGCCTGATCGGCGCGTCCCTCGGCATCGTCGTCCTGCGCTATACCGGGGCCTCGATCGGCTCGACCTTCCTGCTGACGGCCACGGCCTTCGGAGCCCTGTCCCTGGTGGGTTACACCACCAAGAAGAACCTGACCGGTTTCGGCAGCTTCCTGATCATGGGCACCTGGGGCCTGGTCGGTGCCATGCTGATCAACATGTTCCTGCAGAATTCCATGATGGCCATGATGATCAATGCCATCGGCGTTCTGATCTTCGCCGGCCTGATCGCCTATGACACCCAGCGCCTGAAGATGACCTATTATGAGCTGGGCGGGAATGAAGCGGCCATGGGCGTCGCCACCAACTGGGGCGCACTCAGCCTCTATCTGGACTTCATCAACCTGTTCCAGTTCCTGCTGGCCTTCCTGGGTGACCGCCGCTAGGCGAACCTCACTCAGTCCAGAAGACCGACCCCGGCGGGCAACTGCCGGGGTTTTTCTTTAGTCCACGACCTTGAAGCGGCCCTTGTCGAAAAACCGCAGGACCTGATCCAGTTCGTGGCCGCGGCGCAGGATCATGCCTCCCTCGCCGATCACCGCCCACTGGCCCTGACGCCGGGCCAGGGCCGGGCGCTTTTCGATGCGGTAGAGGGGCTGTTCCGAGGCGCGGCGGAAGATGGCAAAGACGCAGGCCTCCGACTGGCCGTCGATGGCATAGTCACGCCATTCCCCGGCTGCGACCATGCGGCCATAGAGGCTGAGAATACGGGTCAGCTCGCGGCGATCAAAAAAGACGCTGGCAGTGCGGGGTGTGGGGTCCAGGGCCATCGGGATCGAGGTTAGACCCAAATCCGCCAGGGGAGCAATTGGCCCCGTGGCGCGAGTGCAACGGCGCGGCCCATTCTGACCGGACTGTAATATCCCGCCCTGAAATGACCTCATTTCGGTCTCTTGCCCGCCTGATCCCCCAGCGATTGTCACAGCGTCGGTTGGTCGGAAGCCCCTTGGTTCCGGTCCCTGAATTGCCCCCCCAGCCCCCCGAGATCACGGGTCTGGCCAGCCGACGCCCAAGACGAGGGTCTCCCCCCGACCCGAAAAGAGCCCGCGTCGCTGTTCCCCCCGGCGGCGCGGGTTTTTTCATGTCTGGATGGGCGCTATAGGCTCAGGAGCCCTTGAGGCCGACGCCGACGATGCGGCCGCCGCGATTGCCCTGGACCAGAATCAGGGAGCTCAGACCCTCCTGGCCTTCCTTGGGCAGGCGATAGGCGGTGGGTTTGCCGCGCCAGGTGCCCAGGCGGTGGACCTCGCGCACCACATTGAAGTGCTGGACGGTCTGGCCGCGATTGTCGCCACGCTTGACGGCCACATCCTGCTGGCGGGGATCATAGCGCACCAGCCAGACTTCGGCCCCGGCCTTGCCCACCTTGCCCTCGCCGACATCGGCGCGGCGGGTGCCGATGAAGCGGATGTCGGGGCTGTTATGGGGCTGGCGCTGGGCGGTGGCGAGCAGGGCCTCGACCTTTTCGGTCTGCATGCCGCCCGCCTGGCTGCGGCCATCAATGACCACCTGGGGGGTATAGGGCTCGCGCAGGGCCATGCGGGCCACATAGGCCTTCTGGCGGTCGGCGAATTCGGGTTTGGCGAAGATATCGGTCCAGCCGAGATAGTCCCAGTAATCCACCGGGAAGGTCAGGACGAGGGTGTCAGGGCGTTCGGCCAGCTTGCCCAGCCAGGCATTGGCCTCCCCGCAGGAGGCACAGCCCTGGGCCGTGAACAGTTCCACCACCACAGGGGCGCGGGCCTGGGCCGGCAGCGCCAGGGTGGTGAGACACAGACTGATGAGGGCCAGGAAACGCATCGTCATCAGTTAAGCGGTTTTCGCTGAGAAATTGATCTCAATACCGCGTGACCGGGCGGGTCGCCCTCCCCGCAAGGGGGAGGGCGGTGCCAGATCAGGCCTCGGTCTTGGCGAGGTTACGCAGCACGTAGTTCAGGACGCCGCCGTTCTTGAAATATTCAAGCTCGGTGGGGGTATCGATCCGGCAACGGACCGGGAAGCGGGCAATGCGACCATCCGAAGGACGATACATTTCCACCGTCAGCTGACGACGGGGCGACAGCTCGGTCAGGCCACGGATGGTGACGATTTCCTCGCCGGTGAGGTTCAGCTTCTGCCAGCCTTCCTGCAGGAACTGCAGGGGCAGGACGCCCATACCCACCAGGTTGGAGCGGTGGATACGCTCGAAGCTCTCGGCGATCACCGCGCGGACGCCAAGGAGCTTGGTGCCCTTGGCGGCCCAGTCGCGGGACGAGCCGGTGCCATATTCCTTGCCAGCGAACACCACCATGGGGCGGCCTTCGCCCTGGTAGCGCATGGCCGCGTCATAGATCGACATGATGTCGCCGGAGGGGAAGTGCTTGGTCACCCCGCCTTCGATATCGGCCGTGATCTTGTTGCGGATCCGGATGTTGGCAAAGGTGCCGCGCATCATGACTTCATGATTGCCGCGACGGGCGCCGTACTGGTTGAACTCGGTGGTCGGGACCTGATGGTCACGCAGATAGGCCCCGGCGGGGGAGGTCAGCTTGATCGAACCGGCCGGCGAAATGTGGTCGGTGGTGATCGAGTCGCCGAACACGCCAAGCACCCGGGCCTCGACAATGTCGGTGACCGGGGTCGGCTCCATCTTCATGTCCTGGAAGTAGGGCGGGTTCTGCACATAGGTGGAGCCCATGTCCCAGGCATAGGTCTGACCGCCGGACACCTTGATGCCCTGCCAGTTCTTGTCGCCCTTGAAGACGTCGGAATAACGGGTGGCGAACATCTTCTGGGTGACGTGCTTGCGCTGCAGGGTCGCCACTTCTTCCGAGGTCGGCCAGATGTCCTTCAGATAGACCGGCTGGCCATCCTTGCCTTCACCGATCGGGTCATTGACCAGATCGATCTGCATGGACCCGGCCAGGGCATAGGCGACCACCAGGGGCGGCGAGGCCAGATAGTTGGCGCGAACGTCGGGGTTCACCCGGCCTTCGAAGTTGCGGTTGCCGGACAGGACCGAGCAGGCGACCAGGTCACCGGACTGGACCGCTTCGGAAATCGCTTCCGGCAGGGGCCCGGAATTGCCGATGCAGGTGGTGCAGCCATAGCCGACCAAGTTGAAGCCCAGGGCATCCAGGCTCTTGGTCAGGCCAGCGGCCTTCAGATAGTCGGTGACCACCTGGGACCCGGGGGCCAGGGAGGTCTTGACCCAGGGCTTCACCTTCAGACCCTTTTCAATGGCCTTCTTGGCCACGAGGCCGGCGGCGATCAGGACCGAGGGGTTGGAGGTATTGGTGCAGGAGGTGATGGCGGCGATCACGACATCGCCGTGGCCGACGTCAAACTTCTCACCGACCACAGGCACCCGCTGGTCGAGGACATCGGGCTTGCCGAATTCCTTGGCCATGGCCAGCTTGAACTCGGCTGCGGCGTCGGAAAGCAGGACGCGGTCCTGGGGACGCTTGGGACCGGCCAGGGAGGGCAGAACCTCGCCCAGGTCCAGTTCCAGGGTGTCGGTGAAGACCGGATCGGCATCGCCCGGCTCAAACCACAGGCCCTGTTCCTTGGCATAGGCCTCCACCAGATCGGCGCGGTCGGCCTCGCGGCCGGTGGCGCGCAGATAGTCGATGGTGGCCTTGGTCACCGGGAAGAAGCCGCAGGTGGCCCCATATTCCGGGGCCATGTTGGCGATGGTGGCCTGGTCTTCCAGGGTCAGACCGGCGAGGCCGGAGCCGTAGAATTCGACGAACTTGCCGACCACGCCCTTCTTGCGGAGCATCTGGGTCACGGTGAGCACCAGATCGGTGGCCGTGGCGCCGTCGGGCAGGGTACCGAACAGGCGGAAGCCGATGACTTCCGGGATCAGCATGGGGATGGGCTGGCCCAGCATGGCCGCCTCGGCCTCGATGCCGCCAACGCCCCAGCCGAGAACCGACAGGCCATTGATCATGGTGGTGTGGCTGTCGGTGCCGACCACGGTGTCGGGATAGGCGACGGTCGGGCCTTCATCGCTGTTGGTCCAGACGGTCTGGGCCAGATATTCCAGGTTCACCTGGTGGCAGATGCCGGTGCCGGGGGGCACGACGCGGAAATTGTTGAAGGCCGAGGAGCCCCAGCGCAGGAAGCGGTAACGCTCGATATTGCGCTCATATTCCCGCTCGACGTTCTCGCCGAAGGCCTTGGCGGTGCCGAAATAGTCCACCATCACCGAGTGGTCGATGACCAGATCGACGGGGGTGAGCGGGTTGATCTTTTCCGGATTTGCCCCGAGGTGGGTCATGGCGTCGCGCATGGCGGCCAGGTCAACCACGGCCGGAACCCCGGTGAAGTCCTGCATCAGGACCCGGGCCGGGCGGAAGCTGATCTCGTGCTCGACGGAGCCGCGGTTTTCCAGCCAGGCCGCCAGGGCCTTGAGGTCTTCGCCGCCGACGGTGTCGCCGTCTTCGTTGCGCAGCAGGTTTTCCAGCAGCACCTTCATGGAGGCGGGCAGGCGGGAAATCCCGGCCAGACCGGCTTCCTCAGCGGCGCGGAGGCTGTAGTAAGCATAGGTGTTCTTGCCGACCTTCAGGTCGCGGCGGGTATTCAGGCTATCGATGGACGCCATGTGGGGATCCTTCCTTTGTTCAGGGCAGCCTCAGGTCCGTCATGGCGCCCGCACGCAGTCCGAGGCGGACACACAGCGTCCGGTCCCGCGCGGCGAACAACCTCCATGGGGATGGTGCCCGCGCGCGTCATAGACCCAGATGCCGGTCACGTCTATTCAACCGGCTGGTGCAAATGATGATGACCGGTCTCAAACTTCAGAACCTTGGCCTCCGCAGGGGCGGCCGACTGCTGTTTTCAGGGCTCGAGCTGGACCTGAAGGCCGGGCAGGTCGTGGCCCTGACCGGGCGCAATGGCGCGGGCAAGACCAGCCTGTTGCGGGCGGTTGCCGGCCTGGTCCAGCCCGAGGCGGGTACCATCAGCTTTGGCGATCTCGATCCTGACGAGGCCCGGGCCAGCAGCCTGCATCTGGTGGGCCACCAGGACGGGCTGAAGACCAGCCGGACCGTGGCCGAGGAACTGATCTTCTGGTCCCGCTGGTTCGGGGCCGACCGGGCCCAAGCCCTGGACAGTGCGGCGCGCCTTGATCTCACCGGATTACTGGGCCTGGAGGTCCGCCGACTCTCGGCCGGGCAACGCAAGCGCCTGGCCCTGGCCCGCCTGCTGGCCGCACCGCGACCCCTTTGGCTGCTGGACGAGCCCTTGAGCCCCCTGGACGCAAGCTGGCGCACAAGGTTCGGCGACCTGATGGCCGAGCATCTGGCCGGCGGTGGTCTGATCCTGGCCGCAGTCCATGATCCCCTGCCCATTCCCTCCATCGGCCTGGAGATCGGGGCATGAGCGCCCTGTCTGCCCTGTTCGGACGGGAGACCAGCCTGGCCTGGGGTCGCGGTGGCGGGCCCCTGGTCAGCGTCGGCTTCTATGCCGGTGTGGCGACCCTGCTGCCCCTGGCCACAGGACCAGAGCCTGACCGGCTGGCCGCCATTGCCCCTGGTGCCGCCTGGGTGGCCCTGGCCCTGGCGGCGCTTTTGTCCCTTGACCGGCTGTTCGAGCGGGATTTCGAGGACGGGGCCCTGGACCTGATGGTGCACTCGTCCCTGCCCCTGGAGCTGGTCTGCGCCATCAAATGTCTCGGCCAGTGGGTGGCGACCGGGCTGCCCCTCGCGCTTGCGGCTCCCCTCGCCGCCCTTGCCCTCGGGGCCCAGCCCCTGATCCTGCCCCTGGTCTTTGGCTGTGCCGCTGTTGGGGGTCTGGCCTTTGCCTTCATGGGTGGAATCGGGGCGGCGCTCAGTCTGGGAGCCCGTCGGGGGGGACTGCTCACTGCCGTCATCGTCCTGCCCCTGTTCGTGCCGCCGGTGATCTTCGGCGGCGGGGCCCTGGATTCCCTGTCCAATGGCCTGCCCTGGACGGCGGGCTTTGCCCTGCTCTGTGCCTATGGCGCAGCGGCCCTGGCTCTCGGGCCCCTGGCCATGGCCGCGGCCTGCCGCAATGCCCTGTCCTGATCGCGGCGGGAACTTTCCGGCGCGCGACGGAATTCCACCAGCGGCCCGTTGAAGGATCAGTGGGGCATCGAAACTGGAGTTATCCTGACATGAACCTGAAAAAGACCCTGGCCCTTGGTGGTGCCGTTCTCGCCCTTGGATTTGGTGGAATGGCCATCGCCCAGCAACCGCCCATGGGCCCGCCTCCCGGCGGCCACCAAGGCATGGAACATCATGACCCGGCCGCCATGGCCGCGAAACATGCTGACAAGTTGCGGGTCGCCCTGCAGCTCCGCCCCGACCAGGAACCGGCTCTGAAGGCCCTGGTGGCCGCCATGGCCCCTCCGGAAGGCAAGGGCATGGGCGGTATGGGCGGCATGGGCGAGGGCCATGAGAAAATGGCTGCCATGACCACGCCCGAACGACTGGATCACATGAAGGCCATGATGGCCCAGCATGAGGCCCGGTTTGAACAGCACGCGACAGCGGTGAAGAAGTTCTACGCCCAGCTGACGCCCTCCCAGCAAAAGGCCTTTGATGCCATGTCGCTGAAGATGGGCGCTCGCATGGGCCCGGGTGGTGGTCACAGGGGTGGTGGTCGAGAAGGCCATGGCCCCGGCGGTCGTCCCCCGATGGGCGGACATCACGGCGAATAGTCTTCAGGCTGGCCGGTGCCGGGTCTTGCGGGGGAGGCCGTCGAGGTCTAATCCGCAAACATGATCCCGGTGCCGGCCTTTCTGAGCAATCCCGAGCGGTTCATGGCCTTTTCCCGCTGGGCCGCTCCCCTGTTTGGTGGGATTGCGGTCCTGCTTGGCCTGGCAGGCCTCTGGTATGGCTTCACCGCCCCCGAGGACTACCAGCACGGTGATACCGTCCGGATCATGTTCATCCACGTCCCCGCGGCCTGGATGAGCATGTTCGTCTATGTCTGCCTGGCTGTGGCGAGCTTTCTGTCCCTTGTCTTCCGACACGCCCTGGCCGACTGCGCTGCCCGGGCGGCCGTGCCCATCGGGGCGGCCTTTACAGGTCTCGCCCTGGTCACTGGATCCCTGTGGGGCGAGCCCATGTGGGGGACCTGGTGGGTCTGGGATGCGCGCCTGACCTCGGTCCTGGTCCTGTTTCTCGTCTATCTGGCCCTGCTGGCCCTGCGCGCCTCCTTGGATGACGAACTCAAGGCCGCCCGCGCCTGCGCCATTCTGGCCCTGGTGGGGGCAGTCAACCTGCCCATCATCCACTGGTCGGTGAACTGGTGGAACACCCTGCACCAGGGGGCCTCGGTCTTTACGAAATCCGGACCGGCCATGACGTCGGACTACCTCATTCCGCTCCTGCTGCTGTCCCTGGCCTATATGGCAGCCTTCGGTTCGCTCTGGCTGGTGAGTATCCGCGGTGAAGTCTGGCGTCGCCGGGCCGATGCTGCCGCCCAGCGCCTGGCGAGGGCCTGATCCATGCTTGACCTCGACGCCTCCCCCTATGGCTTCTTTGTCTGGACCTCCTATGGCCTGACCGCCCTGGTCTTTGCAGGCCTGGTCTGGTCGAGCCTGGCCCATGCCCGCCACTGGCGCAAACGGGCCGAACAGAGCGACGACACCCCCAAGTGAACCGCTGGCTGGCCGCCCTGCCCCTGGTGACCCTGGCGGCCCTGGCCCTGATGTTCGGGGCCTATTCCCTGAACCGCGATCCCAAGGTGGTGCCCCAGGCTCTGGTAGGACAGGCCCTGCCGGCCCTGCCCCTGCCCAGCCTCGATGACGGCCGGACCCAGGTCCTGACCGAGGTGATCCAGGGTCCGGCTCTGGTAAATGTGTATGCCTCCTGGTGCGCCCCCTGCGAGATCGAACATCCGGTCCTTGTCCAGCTCAAGGCCCGGGGGGTTCGTATCATCGGGGTGTCCTACAAGGATGCGCCGGAGAACAGCCTCGCCTTCCTCCAGCGCCTGGGCGATCCCTATGCGGCACGTCTGGTGGACCGAAACGGCCGTGCCGGGATCGAGTTGGGGGTGACCGGTGTGCCGGAGACCTATCTGGTGGGGGCAGACGGCATGATCGTCGCCAAGCATTCCGGGCCCCTGACCCCGGAGACCGCTGAGGCCCTGCTGGCCAGGATCCCGCGTTAACCGAACCTTGAGACCCCGCACCCCAGGGTCAGGACTCGATTAACCATGTTTCGCGGACCCCAGATGGCCGACCCCATCCGCCCCAATATGCCTGGAATGGCTCAACAGTCCGGTGCCACCCGCACGGCCGGACAAAGGGCGTTCTTTGAAGCGGCGTCCGGGCGGACAGGGACAGCAAGCCCCGTCTCCACCGCGCCTCGTGCGGAGATCGCCCCGATCCAGAAGATCCCGGTCAATCTACCGGCCGATCCGCCGGAGCGGATCCTGCGGCCCGGCTCCCTGCTGGATATTCGGGTCTAGTCGGACTTCTTGGCCTTTTTGGCCTTCTTGATCTTCTTGTCCTTGGCGGGCTTGGCCGCCTTGGGAACCTTGATCTTTTCCGGCTTGGCAGGCTTTTCCGCCGCGGCGATCAGGTCGCCCAGCAGGCTGGTGAGCTGGTCGCGCTTCGAGCCGGGCAGGAGTTTCAGCAGTCGGGCATCGGCGGCCACCATGCGGGGGCGGGCCGATTCCAGCTCGACCCGGCCGGTCTCGCTCAGGCGCACGGCATTGGCCCGGGCGTCGGTGGCGGACTTCTCCCGCTCCAGCAGACCCTTGGTGATCATGCGGCTGACCATGTCGGCCAGGGTGGAGCGATCGATCCCTGTGATCTGGACCAGCTGGGTCTGGGTGAGGCCCTCCTGGGACTCCACCGCGGTCAGGACCGCATACTGTCTTTGGGTGATGGCCCCCGGACCAAAGGTCTCGGCATAGATGTCGAGGGCCAATTGCAGGGCCCTGTGCAGCAGGTGACTGGGCGAGGCATCCAGGGCGGGATGGGCGACTGGTTTGTCCGACTTGGCCTTGGGCATGAGACCCTCCACTGAAGCGTCAGCTGTCGGACGGTATGATTAATCCGTCAATGCGTCGATTTGACGACAGCTTAGGCCGGGTCCTGATCACCTGAGCCTGCGGGCGGAGCAGCGTGCTTCATCATCATCGGGACCTGGGTCAGGGAAAAGATCACCGACAGGATCAAGAGGCCCGGGAAGCGGAACAGGACCCAGGTCGAGTCAGGCTGGGTGCGCCAGACCAGCTCGTTCAGTCCCGCCACGGCGAAGAAGAACAGGCCATAGTTGAGGGTCAGGCTGCGCCAGACCCGGTCTGGCAGAACGAATGCCTCGCCGAGCAGGAGCTTCAGAGGGTTCTTCTTGAGGATCAGACCGCCAAACAGCGCCAGACCAAAGGCCAGGTTCATCACCGTCGGCTTGATCTTGATGAACATCGCATTGTGGAAGACCAGGGTCAGGGTGCCAAAGACCAGGGCCGCGCCACCGGAGATCAGGGGCAGGGGTGCCACCCGGCGCTCCACCACAAACCCGATCAACAGGGCCAGGCCAGAACCCCCAACCAGAGCCCAGGTCGCCTGGACCATGTCGCGGCCGGTGAGGAAATAGGCCGCCAGAAACACCACCAGGCCGCCATAGTCGACGATGCCCCGAACGGTCTTCAGGGTCTTGGGTGACAGGTTCATTGGTCCTCCAGACCCACAAGGGAGCGGGAAAAGGCGCGGGCGTCAAAGGGCTGGAGATCATCGATCCCCTCACCCACCCCGATCAGCTTGATGGGGCTGTCAGAGGCCTGGGCCACGGGCACCAGGACCCCACCCCGGGCCGTGCCGTCCAGCTTGGTCATGACGATGCCGGACACCCCGATCTGGTTGCCGAAGATGTTTTCCTGAGCGAGCGCATTGCGACCCACCGTGGCATCGAGGACCAGCAGGGTCTCGTGAGGAGCCTCGGGTTCGACCTTCTTGATCACCCGGATGATCTTGTGCAGCTCGTCCATCAGGCCCTGCTTGTTCTGCAGGCGACCGGCGGTATCCACCAGGACCACGTCGAATCCGCCGGACTTGGCCTGTTCCAGGGCGTCATAGACGAGGCCCGCGGCGTCCGAGCCGGTTGGACGGGAAACGAAGGTGGCATCCGAGCGATCAGCCCAGACCTTGAGCTGTTCCACGGCTGCCGCGCGGAAGGTGTCGCCGGCGACAACCATGACCTTGGCCCCGCGCCGGTTGAGGTCGGCGGCGATCTTTCCCAAGGTGGTGGTCTTGCCGGATCCGTTTACCCCGATGAAGAGGACGACATAGGGCCTGGGGCCGGAGAGGGGGTCGAAATGGCCCTGACGTCCGGACAGTTCCTCGCCAATGGCCTTGGCCAGGGCTTCGCGGATCTCGCCCTCGTCGGCCTGTTTGCCGAACTTCTCCTCGGCAAAGGCCTTGGTGATACGGGCTGCGGAATGGGGGCCGAGGTCGGCCTCGATGAGCATTTCCTCAAGCGCCTCGAGGCGCTCCGGGGTGAGGGGTTCCTTGGTGAAGGTGGCGACCACCTGTTCACCCATCTGTTTGGACGAGCGCGACAGCCCGTCGGTCAGACGCTGGAACCAGCCTTTCTTCTGTTCGGTCATGCCTGGGCTTCTAGCCGCCCGCGCGCTCCGGCGCTAGCTTGGCGAGATGGATGTGACCACGACTCTCTCCTGGCTGGACCTCGCGGCGGTGGCGGTTTTCGGTGCAACCGGCGCCCTGGCGGCGGCCCGGCGTCGGCATGACATCGTCACCTTCGGCTTCTTTGCCGCCGTCACCGGGGTGGGAGGCGGGACCCTGCGGGACCTGCTGATCGGGGCTCCGGTCTTCTGGATCGACCGGCCGGGCTATCTTGTGGCCTGCTCTGCGGCGGCCCTGGCGGTCTGGGTCTTTGGCGAGGGGCAAGGTCGTCTGAGGGTTCTGCTATGGCTCGATGCCCTGGGTCTTTCGGCCTATGGCATCATTGGTGCGGCCAAGGCCCTGTCCTTCGGGGTTCCCCCGGCCTCAGCCGTGGTCATGGGGGTGCTGACGGCCTGTTTCGGCGGGGTGATCCGCGATGTCCTGGCCCATGAACCCTCGGTCCTGTTGAAGCGTGAAATCTATGTGACCTGCGCCCTGGTGGGTGCTTCCATCTATGCCGGTCTCTGGGCCCTCGGGGTGCCGGGGCTGGTGGCCGGATCGTCAGGCTTCATGGCGACCCTGGTCCTGAGATCAGGGGCCCTGGTCTGGAACTGGAGCATTCCGGGCTTCCCCGGACGAGGTCGCCCTGACCCTCAGGACTGAGCTATGATCCCCAGGGCCCGGCTGGCGGTATGGCCGGTCAGGGTCACCGGCACGAGCCGCCCGATCACCGCCGCTCCCGTCACCTCGATCTCGGTGAAGTCCGGGGCCCGGGCAAAGCCCTTGCGTTCCATCAGGGCCAGGACGGTTCGACCCATCTGACCATCCAGATGCCGCCGAAGACCGGCCTCACCGGCAGCCCTCAGACATGCAGCCCGTTCCTTGATCACCGGTCGGGTCAGTTGGGGCATCCGCGCGGCGGGGGTGCCGGGGCGGGGGGAGAAGGGAAAGACGTGCAGGAAGGCCAGGCCCGCCTCTTCCACGAGGGACAGGCTGTTTTCGAACATGGCCTCGGTCTCGGTGGGAAAGCCGGCGATGAGGTCGGCACCAAAGGCCGTATCAGGGCGCACGGCCCGGACGTCACTGATCAGCTTCAGGGCATCGGCGCGGCTGTGGCGGCGCTTCATGCGCTTGAGGATCATGTCGTCCCCGGCCTGGAGGGACAGGTGCAGATAGGGGGCGAGACGCTCTTCCTCGGCCAGACAGCGCATCAGGTCCGGATCGATCTCGGCGGCATCGATGGAAGACAGGCG
>CAIYZB010000409.1 GCA_903930545.1 uncultured Alphaproteobacteria bacterium | reverse complement strand
CCACATGGCATAGGTGGCCAGACGGAAGCCCTTGTCCGGCTCGAACTTCTTGACCGCCTGCATGAGGCCGACATTGCCTTCGGAAATGACCTCGCCGATGGGCAGGCCATAGCCGCGATAGCCCATGGCAATCTTGGCCACGAGGCGCAGGTGGCTGGTCACCATGCGGTGCGCCGCCTCGGGGTCTTCATGTTCTTTCCAGCGCTTGGCCAGCATGAATTCCTCATCCTTGGCCAACATCGGAAACTTGCGGATCTCGGTCAGATAGCGGCTCAGGCCACCGTCCGGCGACATCACTGACAAGGCATTCACAGCCATATGGCTATCCCCTAAAACGTGTCGGACTTCGGGTCGCTGCGCCAGGACGCGCGGCGCCGTCCGCCCCCTCCAGTCCTGATGTAGGTATCAATTCTGGAGGCGAAAGGGGCACCGGGGAGGGCCACCCAAATAATCCGACTTCTCTGGTGGGGTATTTCTAGGGGCTGAAGATGACCGCAACAAGGCATCAGCTGCGCCACAGCTACCAGGCCTGTCTTGGCGGTGTCATCAAACAGACGTCCCGGTTTCACTTTTGGCGGCTAGTCCCGCTTTTGAACCGGAATTCCGTCCGGAAGGGGACATGACATGGATCGACGCCAGTTTCTCACGGCCGGCGTGGCCGCCGGGGCGATGTCCAGCCTGCCAGGCCTTTCCCTTGCCGCCACAGGGCTTGACGGGCGCGCGACCCGCCTGGACCTCAACCGGTTGAGGCTGGACTGGTCCGGGGGCACCGGCCCGGCTCTGGTCCTGGTGTCCTCTGATCCCGATGCCCCGGCCTTTCTCATGCGTCCGATGAAGATCGGCCTGCGGGCAAGGTCCGCTGAGTTTGAACTCGCGACCTCTCCGCGGCCCTATTTCCTCATTACCAACGGTAGCGAGCAGGTGCGGGTATCGGAACGACTTCTTCCCTTGCAGGGCGGCCGCAATTTCCGTGATCTGGGCGGCTATCGCACGGCCAGCGGTCAACAAGTCCGCTGGGGCCAGATCTATCGCTCCGGCGTCATGACTTCCCTGACCGCCGCCGATTTTGCCTATCTCCGCAGGCTCGGGATTACGGTGATCTGCGACCTCAGAAGCCCTCAGGAGCGCAAGGCGGAACCCAGCCCTCTCATGGCGAGCGACGCTGTTCAGGTCCTGTCGCATGACTATGACATGACCTCGTCGATGGGCCGGTTGATCTCGGCCCGAACACGGGAAGAAGCGGTCAGTGTCTTTGCGGACGCCTATGTCGACTTCGCAGCCATGCTCGCCCCGATCTATACAGAGATGTTCTCCCGGCTCGTTCGCAACCAGGCACCTCTCGCCATCAACTGCACCGCTGGTAAGGATCGGACCGGCATGGCCTCGGCCCTCATCCTCTCGGTCCTTGGGGTTCCCCGCGAGACGGTCATTGCCGACTATGGGCTGAGCCAGACCTTTGTGCCCCCGGCCTATTACAGAACCCAGGGCCTTGGCGCGGCTGCCAATGCCTCGACTGGCGGCCAGGCGGCTGCCTTCGGGGGCCTTCCCGAGGCCGTGGCCAATGTGATCATGGGCTCTGACCCCGATGTCATGCGCCTGACCCTTGCCCGTCTGGATCGCGAATTCGGTGGACCCATAGGGCTGGCCAAGGCCCGCTTCGGCCTGACCGATGCCTCGATTGCCCGCCTGAGGGAAACCTACCTCGTCTAGGACGGGATTCTAGAGACCGGCCAGAGCGGCTTCCAGACGCGCCATATCCTCGGGCAGGGGGCTTTCGAACCTCAGGGTCTCTCCGGTCACCGGGTGAGCAAAGCCCAGCACCGCGGCGTGCAGGGCCTGGCGGGTCAGGCCGGCCTCGGCCATGGCGGTGCGGACCGGCGTGGCCGGGGGGCCCGAGCCATAGATCTGGTCACCCAGGCAGGGGCTGCCCTTGGAGGCCATATGGACCCGGATCTGGTGGGTGCGCCCGGTCTCAAGGCGACAATTGACCCAGGCTGCCAGGGGCTTTTCCTTCGGGCCATAGGTCCGGGCCACCTCATAGTGGGTGATGGCCTCCCGGCCGCCGGTGCGCAGGATCGCCATCTTCTTGCGGTCATGGGTCGAGCGCCCCAGCCGGGTGGTGATGGTGGCGCGGGCAGGATGGGGCGAAGCCCTGACCAGGGCCACATAAAGCCGGTCGATGTCGTGGTCGGCAAACAGGGCCGACAGACCCCGGTGAGCGGCATCGGTCTTGGCCACGACGACGACGCCGGAGGTGTCCTTGTCAATGCGGTGGACGATCCCCGGCCGGGCGACACCGCCAATGCCAGACAGGCTGGCCCCGCAATGGTGCAACAGAGCATTGACCAGGGTGCCGGTCTCGCTGCCCGGGGCCGGGTGAACCGCCATTCCGGGGGGCTTGTCCACGACGATGAGCTCAGCGTCTTCAAACAAGACGGTGAGGGCAATGGCTTCAGGCTCGGGTGTCGCCGAGCGCACGGCGGGTACCGCCAGGACATAGTCTCCGGCCCGGGCCTTGGCAGAGGCATCTGACAAAACCTCGTCGCCGAACCGGATGCGGCCATCGGCCAGCAGGGCCTGGACCCGGCCGCGGGAGAGGTCCGGAAGTTGGTCCGCCAGGGCCTTGTCCAGGCGGGTGCCGGCGGCCTCCAGGCCAAGCTGGACCTCGACGAGGGTTTCGCCGGCCAGATCAACCTCGTCTTCGTCGAGGGCGGCCCTGATGGGGTCTTGCATGTGAGGGGTCCTGACGCTCTAGCTGTGCAAATAGACTCATTGACCGTCCCTGCGAAGGGCCGCGACACAAGACCGTCATCTGCGCCCCTTATCAGGGACGGCAGATTCATTTCGGGGGAACTGGCCTATGCGGATCGATCGTCGTCGGGCACTCGCCCTTCTGGGCCTGGGTGCCGCATCTGGTTCGGCCCACGCTGCAGACTTCTACAAAGGCTCGGTGGACTTCAATCACGGTGTGGGCTCGGGCGATCCCCTTGCCGACCGTGTCATCCTCTGGACCCGGATTACCGCCCAGGAATCCACGGCGGCCGAGATTGCCTATAGCTGGACCATTACGCCGGCCTCGGGCGGCAAGGCCCTGACCGGCACAGGCATTACCGGCCCCGGACGTGACTATACGGTCAAGATCGACGTGGCCGGCCTGGCACCTGCCACGGACTATGTCTTCAGCTTCGAAGCCAATGGCACGAGCTCCCCCAAGGGTCAGACCCGCACCCTGCCGGTGGGCAAGACAAAGGAAGTGGTGATGGCCGTGGCCTCCTGCTCCCTCTATCCCAACGGCTATTTCAACGCCTACGGGGCCATTGCCGCCCTCGACAAGGTCGATGTGATCATCCACCTGGGCGACTACATCTATGAGTACGGTGGGGATGACAGCTACGGGATGGATTCCCCCGTGGCGGCCAAACGTACCCACAAGCCCAATCGCCACATTGTCAGTCTCGCGGACTATCGTGAGCGCCATGCCCAGTACAAGTCCGATCCCCAGCTTCAGGCGGCCCACGCCCGTGCGCCCTGGGTGGTGGTCTGGGACGACCATGAGACGGCCAATAACAGCTACGCTGACGGGGCCGAGAACCATCACCCCGAGTTCCAGGGCAGCTGGGTTGAGCGCAAGGTCGCTGCGGTCCGGGCCTATTATGAGTGGATGCCGATCCGCGAGCCCGCCAATGGCGGCGCGGCGATCAACCGGACCTTCCAGTTCGGCGACCTCGCCAGCCTGATCATGCTGGAAACCCGCCTCACGGCCCGCATGCTGCAGCTGGACTATTCCACCGATCTCAACGGTGCTGATGGCAAGCCGGACATCGAAGGCCTGAAGGTCAAGATCGCCGATCCCAAGCGGAAGATGCTGGGTCTGGACCAGGAGGCCTGGTTGGCCGGAGAGCTGAAGACCTCCATTCAGGCCGGCCAGACCTGGCAGGTCCTGGGCAATGAGGTCGTCATGGCCAAGGTCATGGTGCCCAGCTTCAAGAAGGAGCTCGGCCCTGAACGCTATGCCCAGGTCCGTGAGGCCGCCGGCGCAGCGGGACGTCAGCGGATGGATCGCATGGATCGTATCGGCGACCAGAACCTGCCCTATGGCCTGGACATGTGGGACGGCTATCCGGTGGAACGGGAGCGGGTCTATGGGATCTTCAAGGAAACCAAGTCCCACCCGGTCGTCCTGGCCGGCGACAGCCATGCCTTCTGGGCCAATGAACTGCATGACGATGCCGGTGAACGTCGGGCCGTTGAATTCGGCACCACGGGCATCACCAGCCCCGGCGGCGGCGACGCCCTGAAGGGCGTTCCGATCGGCGAGGTCTATGCCAAGGCCAATCGCGACATCGTCTATAACGAACAGGCGGCCAAGGGCTTTGTGCTGCTGACCCTGAACCACAAGGGCGGCAAGGCCGACATGGTCGCGGTCTCCACCATCGTCGAGGAAAACTACACAACCTCGGTGATCAAGAGCTTCACCTTCAAGCCCGAAAAGGGCGGGGTCTCGGCCCTGAAGGAAAAGGCCTAGGCCCGCTCAAAGGCCAGCCTGACGCCAAAGCCCAGGAAGACGCCGCCGGTCAGACGGTCCAGCCAACGGACCACGGCGGCGCGCTTCAGGATCTGTGACAGGGGCTGGGTGGCGGCAATCAGCAGGCCCAGCCAGACGGCTCCCAGCAGGACATGGATCGCGGTCAGCCCCAGCATGAAGGGGCCGGCCGCGGCCCCCTGCGGCAGAAACTGCGGCAAGAACGAAACATAGAAGACCCCCATCTTCGGATTGAGAAGATTGGTCAGAAACCCTCTGCGCATCCAGACGGTGTCGCTGCCACTCACCACAGGCCCGGCCTCGATTTCGAACCGGTCCCGGGGCTTCAGGATGAGGCCGATCCCCAGCCAGACCAGATAGGCTGCGCCGGCCCATTTCAGCAGGGCAAAGGCCAGGCTCGAGGCTGCCAGAACGGCCCCCAGGCCAAAGGCCACCAGGCCACCCCACACGAAACAGCCACTCAATATGCCCACCACGGCCAGGGCGGCCCGCCTTGGACCCTCAAGGGCTGCCGTGCGCAGGACCAATGCCGTATCGAGGCCCGGCGTCAGGGTCAGGAGACCTGCGGCCAGGGTGAAGGCGGCCAGGGCCTGAAGGACCGTCACGGCCGCTCGACCAGCTTTCCGTCCTCGACCACCCGATAGAAGCAGGAGCGGAAGCCCACATGGCAGGCCCCGCCGTCTCCCTGGGGCAGGCAGCGGACCAGGACGGCGTCCTGATCACAGTCCACCCTGACCTCCACGACCTGCTGGATCTGGCCACTGGTCTCGCCCTTCAGCCAGAGTTCGTTCCGCGAGCGACTGAAATAGTGGACCTTGCCCGTGGTCAGGGTGAGTTTCAGAGCCTCGGCATTCATCCAGCCCAGCATCAGGACCTCGCCGCTTTCGGCATGGGCCGCTATGGCTGCGATCAGGCCATTGCCGTCAAAACGCGGGGCCAGGATCTCGCCCCGTTCAAGGGCGTGGGCATCCGGGGCTTTGGGAAACAGGTCCTGGGTCATGGTCTCCATATAGCCCTGAGGCCCGGCGGATGGGAATGTAGCTGCGGGCAGGAGAGCAGCGAATGAGCTTCAAGGACGACATCAAGGCACAGGTCGCGGCCTTTGACGCCGGGGTGCGCCCATGGGCCTCGGTCTCGCGGCCAAGGGCCTGGGCCTATGAGTTCCTGCTTTTCGGCCTGAAACAGGCCTGGGCCTGCCTGTTCGGCGCCACCATGGTGGGGCTGCTGATCCTGACCCATCTGGTCTGGCCCGACGGAGCTGGCTTGAGCCGCTATGACTTTCTGTGTCTGGCGGCGCTTGGCCTGCAGATCATCTTGCTGGCTACCCGCCTGGAGCGCTGGGACGAAGCCCTGGTCATTGCGGTCTTCCATGTGGTGGGCACGGTCATGGAGATCTTCAAGGTCGCCCACGGCTCCTGGATCTATCCGGAGGACAGCTTCCTGCGGATCGGGGGCGTGCCCCTGTTCTCGGGCTTCATGTATGCCGCCATCGGCTCCTATATCGCCCGGGCCTGGCGATTGTTCGACATCCGGTTCGAGGCCTATCCCCCGGTCTGGGCCCCCTGGATCCTGGCGCTCCTGGCCTATGGCAATTTCTTTACCCACCACTACGGGCCGGACATCCGCTGGGGGCTGTTTGGTCTGTCGGTCCTGATCTTCGCCCGCGCCAGTTTCCGCTTCACCCCGGATCTGAAGGCCCGTCGGATGCCCATGCTTGTGGGTTTTGGCCTGGTGACCCTGTTCATCTGGCTGGCCGAGAACATCGGCACCTTCACAGCCACCTGGGTCTATCCCCAGCAGGCCAAGGCATGGCACCCGGTCGCCCTGGCCAAGCTGGGCTCCTGGTACCTGCTGATGATGCTCAGCTTCGTCCTAGTCACTCTGGTTCACAGACCCCAGGCGGCGGACCCAGATGAGGTCCGCCAGGTTCCAGCCGGGCTCTAGGGCGTAACCACCTCGAAATTTGCTGTGGAGGCTTCGAGCATAGCGGCAAAGGCGGAATAGGCCGTGATGTCGCCCGTCACCGCAATCCCGCCACTGGCCACCATGGCGGCAGGCGGGGCTCCGGCAAACAGGGTCATCAGCATGACCGGGCGCTTCATGGTCACGGTGATATCGGCGGCAGGATCCTGGACCCCGGCCTCGTGGATCATCACCCCGTTGCGGACCTGGATCAGGTGGGTCTCGCCACGGTCACTGAGGACCAGATTGATCTTCACCGGCCGGGCCAGGGCCTTGTCCGGGTTCAGGCGCACAGCGGCAATGTCCAGCAGCATGGAGGTGGTGGTGGCTGCCAGGACATCGGGGGCAAAGCTGCCGCTGGACAGCTTGGCCGGCCCGACCCGCAGTTCCTGGGCCCCGGTCAGGTAGATATTGCGCCAGGTCCCGGCCTCGGCGGCATAGCCCAGCTGGGTATAGACTTGGGCCAGCTTTTCCCGAGCCGCCATATTGGTGTCATCGGCAAAGACCAGATGGTTCAGGATGGTCGCGGCCCAGCGCAGGTCGCCGGCGGCAATGGCCTTGTCCGCCTGTTTCATGACCTTTTTCCCGCCCCCCATGGCGGCGACGAAGTGCTTGCCTTCCTCCTCCGGGGGCAGGGGGTTCAGATGGGCCGGATTGGCATCATACCAGCCCAGATAGCGCTGATAGACCGCCTTGGAATTGTGGCTCATGGTCCCGTAATAGCCGCGATTGTACCACTGCCGGGCCAGGGGCTCGGGCAGGGCCAGCTGCTCGGCGATCTCGGTGGGGGTCAGGCCGTTGTTCATCAGCCGGACCGTCTGGTCGTGCAGGAACTTGTAGGCATCGCGCTGGTTGGACAGGAAGCTAACGATCTCCCCCTGACCGAAACGCGGCACCCCGTGGGCGGCGAACATGATGTCGCTGCGTTCGCCATAGAGGCGGATGGAATCGGTGAGATAGTCGGCCCAGCCCTTGGCATCCCGCACCAGGGCCCCTCGGGCCGGCAGCAGGTTGTGCATGGTCTGGTTGGCATTCTCCGCCATGAAGACCGCCCGAAGCTGGGGCAGGTAGAAGTTCATTTCGGCCGGAGCCTCGGTGCCCGGGGTCACCTGGAAGACCAGGGTCTGGTCGCCGATCTTCAGTTCCTGACCGGTCCTAGTGATCAGCTCTGTGGGGGCGATGAGGGAGCTGGTGCCGGCCGTCGGCCTGGGGCCCAGGCCAGAGGACATTTCCCCTTCCGGACCGAAAGGCAGGGTCAGGCCGAACTGGAAGCGGGCCCGGCGCAGCATGGCCGGTCCGGCAATGAT
>CAIYZB010000408.1 GCA_903930545.1 uncultured Alphaproteobacteria bacterium | reverse complement strand
TTCCTGGCCCTGCTGGGGCCTTCAGGCTCCGGCAAGACCACCTTGCTGCGCATCCTGGCAGGGCTGGAGGTGCCGGATTCCGGGTCTGTGACCCTGGGGGGCGAGAACTTCCTGGCCTTGAGTGCCCGGGATCGCCGGATCGGCATGGTCTTCCAGCACTATGCCCTGTTCCGCCACATGACCGTGGCCCAGAACATTGCCTTTGGCCTGACCGTTCGGCCCCGCCGGGAGCGGCCGGCTCGTGCGGCCATAGCGGCCCGGGTCAATGACCTGCTGAGACTGATCCAGCTGGAGGGCCTGGGCGGCCGCTATCCAGCCCAGCTTTCGGGCGGTCAGAGGCAGAGGGTCGCCCTGGCCCGGGCTCTGGCTATCGAACCGCGGATGCTGTTGCTGGACGAGCCTTTCGGGGCCCTGGATGCCAAGGTCCGCCGCGAGCTGCGCCGCTGGCTGCGGCAGGTCCATGACGAGACCGGGGTCACCACCATCTTCGTCACCCACGATCAGGAAGAGGCCCTGGATCTGGCGGACCGGGTTGCCATTCTGAAGGATGGCCAACTGATCCAGGTCGGCGAAAGCCAGGCGGTCTATGCCCGACCGGAAACGGGGTTCGTCTTCGATTTTCTGGGCAATGCCGTGCGGCTCTCCGGGGAAACCCGCGACGGCACACTGGTAGTCGGAGACTGGCTTCTGGCCTCCAGGGAGGCCAGGGCTGATCAGGCTATGGATCTCTATTTCAGGTCCGACGAAGCCCGGGTTCTTCCCGCAGGGGAGCCTGGAATCCGGGCTAGGGTCGACGCTGTATCGGCACGCGGACCGACGGCACGGCTGGAACTCTCTGCCCAGGGCGTCAGTTTCGAGCTCCAGCTTCCGGCCGCGGAGGTTCCGGACTTTGTCCGCACGGGTGAGGTGGTGAGAGTCGTGCCGACCCAGCCCAGGCTCTTTCCCTCAGGGACCTAGATCTTCAGCGGACTGAAACGGCCCAGATTGGCCAGTTCGATCTCCAGTTCCCGGGCCTTGACGGCTTCCGGGTCGGACAGGATCCGGGTGATCTGCTGCGGACCGAGGCGCTCATCCAGAAGCGGTCCATTGACCATCCGGAAGACGTTTTCGGACAGGGCCGAGTTGACCTTTTCCACCAGGACCTGACCGCGCATGGCCGGCACCCGCTGCATTTCGATCAGCCAGGGCTTGGCATCGGAATCCAGCAGGACATCGAGACCGAACAACTTGGGCATGAAGGATCGGCGCGGGTGGTTGGCGGCCTGACGGGCAAAGACCCCGTCTGCCTGCAGCATCCGGATATACCAGGCTACCAGGGTGCCGATATCGGCAAAGACCTTGTCTCGGTCATGACCATCGGCGGCCACCTGATCGAAATAGGCCGAAAGGCTCCAGACCAGGCCGACATTCTCTTCATTGGGATCGGTGCTGATCACCAGGTCGGGGTGGTTCAGGTGCAGGGCCGTATTGGTGATGTGCCGCGACACCCCGCCCACCTCGTCGGCAGAGAAGCTGTAGGCCTCAGGGGCGAAGCGGACGATGCCCTCGCCATAGACATAGGCCCGCAAGGGGTCGACCGAGGTGATGAAGCCATAGATGCGCATATGCCCCTTGCGGCCATTCACCAGATAGGGGCGCTCCACATAGCGCTGGACCACCACGTCATCGCGTTCAATGGCATCCGCAATATCAGCGGTGACACTGATGCCCTGACCGCCACTGCTGCGCACGGGCTTGACGATATAGAGGGGCGGAGCATCGGGACCGGCGGCATAGGCCTCCAGCGCTTCTCGATCCTGAGGCAGGAGGAAGGTGGCTGGCACCCGCGCTCCGTCCGGATCAGCGGCCTGACGTTTCATCAGGGCGACGCCCAGTTGTCCCTTGTCCACATAGTTGGACCACTCAAAGAAGTCCTCGGCATTGTTGGTAGCGATCAGGGTTGAGCCGATACTGACCGGGGCCTTGAGAAAGTAGTCCCTCAGCATCCGCGACAAATGGTCGGCTTCAAGGATCTGTCCAGCATCCCTCAGGGCCGAGACGGAGCCCTGAATGGCCGCCGGGCGGCCGGTGGCTGTCGGCGAACCCTTCTGCAAGATCTGGCGATAGGAATTGAGGGCCTGTGGCAGACGCCCCAGTCGATGGTGCATCAGAGCCGACATTCGCAGGGATGACTCAGTGGAAAGTCGACTGAAGGTCTGCTGGTAGGCGTCGAAAGCCTCCTGATAACGGCCGAGATTCAGCAGGCAGAAGGCCACATTGTGAAGGGCTTCATCATGCTTGGGCTCCAGTTCCAGCACCCGCCGGAAAGCCGCGATGGCCTCATCAAACTGAAGTCGCCGAAGCAGGGAGACCGCATAGAGGGCATGGGCATCAACGGAGTTGGGCAGGACTTCCGTCAGGCCCTTCAGCAGGGTCTGGGCGTCAGCATTTTCATGCTCCACCAGGTCCAGAATATCGTCCTTCAGCGCCACGGCCCAACCTCCGGCAATGCTTTGCCCGTCTGCTGGCTAAGACGTTTTCCGGTTCGAGACCAGAGGCCCGCATCTCAGGCCTCCGCATTTTGCGTGGAGGTGAAGCCCTACAAGCCGGGTCTGCTGCCAGATCAGGCGTCCCGGTGACCAACCCCGAAGAGGGAAAAGGCGATCGGCATGGCCAGGGCGGCCAGGACGCAGATGCCAGAGATGAAAAACAGCGGGGACATTGGAAACCTGAAGGCCTTCAGCGCGGAAACCGGAATGGTCTCGGCGGCACCCTTGAGATGGGCACGCTTCATACTGGGCGCAATGTCCTAATAATTAATTCGCCGTCATGCGCCTTAAAGATCGCACGGCGAATACTGACCTTTGGGCTAGCGTTTCTTTCCGAGGTCGGCGGCGATGTCCTTGGTCATACGCCCGACCCGGCGATGGGCCGCGGTCAGTTGCTCCTTGGTCACGCCCCAGCGCTTCATCCAGTATTCCATGGCCTGGCGCTCCGACAGGTCAAGGCGTTCCTTGTCGATGAACCCGCGCTTGTCTTTCAGTCCGGCCATGGGGCGCTCCCGTTCCGGCTCCAGATGACCGGCACAGACAGTTTAGCCCATTTCAGGCGCTCAGGGAGCGACTTCCGGATATTCGATCTTCGCGGGATCATAGCCCAGCTCGGTGGCGCGCTGGGTCATCTGGTCCAGGAGGGCCTTGCTGGGAGCCTGTCGGGTATAGAGGAAGACGTTGCGGAATTTCGGGTCGGCCGAAATGAACCACTGATAGTCAGGGTCGTGATCCAGGACCCAATAATCCCATGTAATCAGGGCATTATAGCGAACAGACAATTTTGCATTGGTTCCGGGATCCCGCAGGGTGCCGACTCCGGAGATTGCCCGTTCCTTGCCAGTCACCCCGCCCTGACGGCAGGTATCGCGCACGGCAACCTTGCCGTCTGCCCGGCGGGCATAATCAGTGGCACCTGCGACACAGCCCTTGGTGATACCCATGGGCCGGCGTCCGACCTCAAGCCATCGGCCCTCATAAAAGCGGGCGGCATCCACAGGCGCGGCGGGCTCAGGTGCCCCGGCGAGGGCGGGACTGGCCAGGGCCAGGGTCAGAGCGATGATGGACAGGGACTTCATTGGGGGGACCTCCGCGGGCTGGTGACGATACGTCCAGCTCCAACCCGCGGATGCGGCCTTTGGTTCAGTTGGCCTGGGAAGTGACTGCCCCCTCCACCGCTTCGCGGTCCCCCTCCCCCTCTGGGTGAGGTGGCATGCGAAGCATGACGGAGGGGGTGCCTCAGACCAGGGCCGACGGTTTCACGCCCAGCTCGGCAAGCAGGGGCTCGGCATAGTTGACCGTGCCAGACCGGACATTGGGATCGGCAATGGCCAGCTGATAGACAGCCTCGGCGATGTATTCGATGGGCTGGACCCGATCCTTGGTCTGTTCATTGATCAGGCCATGCACCGCCACCCCGGGGGTGTCGACCAGACCGGGGGAAACCACATTCACCGCAATGCCGTCTCCAGCCACTTCCGAAGCCAGGCCGGAGGTAAAGCGCTCCAGGGCGGCCTTGCACATACCATAGACTGTGCCGCCCCGGCCGCCGCGATAGGGGGGCTTGGGATGGATGCCGGCACCGGAGGAGATATTGACGATCGCCCCGCCCTTGCGCTCGATCATGGAGGGCAGGACCAGCTGGGACAGATGGAAGGGGGCATAGACCTGCACCTCCATCATCAGCTTGAAGCGCTTTTCGGGAAACTCCGTCACCGGCATGAAATAGGTGATGGCTGCATTGTTCACGAGGATGTCCACCGGCCCATAGGCATCGACGGTTTCCTCGATCAGGCGCTCGCGCTCGCTGGCCTGGGCGAGGTCGGCCTTGATGAAGCGGGCTTCACCGCCAGCGGCCTTGATGCGGGCTACCGTCTCGGTGAGGGTGCCCGGCAGGCGGCTCTCGCCGTCCTCGGCGGTGCGGGCTGAAACCACGACCCTTGCCCCCTCCATGGCCAGGCGGGCCGCGATGGCCTCGCCAATGCCGCGGCTGGCACCGGTGACCAGGGCGACCTTGCCCTTGAGGGTTCCATTGGGATTGATCTTCGCGTCTGACATGAATGCGTGCCCTCCCCAGGCGTTTTTATGTTTCAAATAATGGGTTGAGCCTCGCGCCCTTCCGCGTGGGGCGCAAGTGCGGGGATGTGTTAATCTTGGCCAACAAGCGCAGGAGATCCGATCGCATGTGGCGCACCCTATTCCGTCTGGGCCTGGTCATGCTCTGTGTGGCCGCCCTCAGCTTCGTGGCCGCCCCCTGGTTCGCCTTCAGGGCCCTGAAGGCCTATGCCCGGGATGGGGACGTCCAGGGTCTGGCCGAACTGGTGGACTACAAGTCCGTCCGCGCCAGCCTCCGCAGCCAGATTACGGGAGCCCCCGCCCGCACGGCCGAGCCCGCGCCGGACATCCTTCACGACCCTATCGGGGCCATCAAGCGCGCCCTTGAGCCCCTGCGTCCTGTCCCACCCGCGGTGGACATCTATGTCAGCCTCCCGGCCCTTCAG
>CAIYZB010000407.1 GCA_903930545.1 uncultured Alphaproteobacteria bacterium | reverse complement strand
CCCTGCCCGCCATTGCTCGCTGGAACAGTGGAACCGGGGCCCTGAGCCTAGTTCGTCAGTTCGACTACACGGATTTCCGCGACCGTCTTTCCTGAGCAAAGCAGGGCGAGGGCAATGGCGTCTCCACAGATATTCGTGCCGACGAACGACCTGACCCGGTCATCCTACTGGCTCCACGATCCGCGATCCTGCCAGGCCCTGGCGGCCCTTGGAGATGTCCTTGTCGAGGGACTGGAGGTCATACTCCACACCCCTGACGGCTCAAGCCTGACCGCCTGGCTTGGCTTTCAGCACGAGGTCAATTGCTGGATCGCCTATCCCGGAACCAGGTGATCTCAGGCCCGGTCATCGGGTCTGGGCCAGATGCTCGGCTATGTGGGCCGCGTCTTCACCCATGCCCATCATCAGGGACGACTTGCGTTTCGACAGCCAGGGCAGGCCGATCAGATATAGCCCCTCCACGGGACTGACCCCTCTGGTCTGGCGGGGCTCGATACGGGTCTCGTTATTGCGGAACATGGGCAGATCGACCCAACCGAAGTCATAGCCATAGCCCGTCGCCCAGGTCACAGACCCGACGCCAGCGGCCCGAAGGTCCAGGTGGTCGATCTGCGGCGGCAGAGGCCCGAGTGGCACTGGTGCCTCAGGGGGCGGCAGGTCCAGCCCCGCCGCCAGGACATGGGCATCGCAGGCCGCGATGAAGGACAGATAGTGGTCCTCCGCCCTGGCAAGGCTTTCGTCGCGATCCGGGGCGAAGGTGACATGACCGCCCTCTGCATGGGCAAGACGTCCGGTCAGGGTGAGGCCGCGGGCAGCCAGGGCACTCAGGTCCATGTCACGCCGACCCGTCAGAAGTGGCGGCAGGCTGCCCGGGCGTCGCTCGGCTACCGTCTGGTCGAAAGCCCCAAGGGCAAACTCCCAGAAGATGAAATCGCGGCCCCGGTATCGGCGCGGGGCGCGGCGGTGACTGCCGACCGACAGATAGACCTGTCGCCCCGCAGACAGCAGATCTTCGGCGATCTGGGCCCCGGAGGCCCCTGATCCGACGACCAGGACAGCGCCTGGCGGCAACTGCGCAGGATTACGATAGTCCCGGGCGTGAAGCTGCGGCACCTCCGCAAGGCCCAAAGAAAAGGCCTCGGGGACGATCGGTCGCTGATAGGGTCCCGTGGCCAGGACGACATTATTGGCCCGCATCACACCGTCTGCGGTCTCAAGCTCAAAGCCGCCCTCTCGACCTGAGAGGCGCATGACCTCAATGCCGCAGCGGACTGGCGCGCGGGAGGTCCGGGCATAGGCGTCAATGAAATCAACCACCTGATCGCGGCCCGCAAAACCCTCGGGGTCTGGCCCGTCATAGACAAAGCCCGGCAATTGCAGGGTCCAGTTGGGAAACTGGAAGCTGAGGCTATCCCAACGCTCCGAACGCCAGCGCTCGGCAATCCGCGCCCGCTCCAGCAGGATATGGTCACGGCCCAGGCGGTTGAGGTGCCAGCTCACGGCCAGGCCGGACTGCCCCGCCCCGATGATGATGGTCTCGTGGGTCTCGATGCTCATGGCTCAGAATATCCTGCCTTGCAGCTTCCGGTTCCGAAGGGGATGTGCTGGACTAACCGTCAAAGGGAGAGTGCCATGCATCGTATTACTGCCAGTGAACCGGTCGAACTCAGCGCCGACGCCGTCTGGGCCGTGATTGGGGATTTTTCCGGGATCCGGAAGTGGGCCACCCTCGTGGAGGCGGAAACCACCGAAGAGACGCCAGAGGGAAAGGTTCGCACCTTGACCATGCCCGGCGGTCGCTCCGTGTCGGAACTGATGACCGACGATGGTCCCTACCACTACACCTACACCCTCGATCGCCCGGACATGGAGGCCTATTTCTCCACCGTCTCGGTCAGGCCAACCGAAAACGGAAACTGCGCCATCGAGTTGAAGGTGGAGTTCCTGCCCCGAGATCCTGCTCAGCTGGGAGAGGCAACGGAAAACATGACCAAGTTCTGCCGGGGTAATATCAAGGCCATGAAGCGCGCTCTGGGGATCGCCTAAGGCACATCGACCTCGAAGGGCGGACATT
Source organism: uncultured Alphaproteobacteria bacterium (assembly GCA_903930545.1). GTDB lineage: Bacteria > Pseudomonadota > Alphaproteobacteria > Caulobacterales > Caulobacteraceae > Phenylobacterium. The sequence continues at coordinate 16,727 of CAIYZB010000407.1, read as the reverse complement.
CCGGGCCCCGCATGTGGGGCGGCGTGCGGTCACATCGATCTTGCTGCCGCCCTACGACCTCTGATGCGGCAATCTCGGCCACTGTGCTGCAGGCCGCCAGGGTCGAAGCGCAGGCGGCGAAGACGACAAGTTGCGTCCTACCGGCCCAGGCGGGCTTGATGCCGAGCGGTAGCTTCATGATCAGTCCTGATGGTCGCGCCCTCGTCCTTCCCCTTCTGCCACTCCCGCGAGTGGGCGAAAGGTCAGTTTCGGTCGAACATTGGTGACTCTTTGAGGTCTGAGGCCCGCCTTGGTCAGATGCTCAGCTCAGGTCCCGCTGCAGATAGGTCACGGTCTTGGCGGGCGAGAGCTGGGCGGTCCCCACCTCGATGAAGCCAAGGGCGGCGTGAAAGGCATCAGAGGCCGGGTTGGGCGGGTTGGAATTGACCTCGCAGACAACCCGGTCAAATCCGCGATGCCGTGCCATCCGGAACAGGTCTTCGTAGAGGTAACGGGCAAGTCCACGGCCGCGCGCCTCGGGGGCGACCACCACCCGGTCCACATAGATGAAGCCCTCGCACCGCTCGCAGAACCAGCGGAAATTCGGGCTCTCGTAATCAGCCAGAGGGTCGAAGCTCAGCAGAAAGGCTTCGACATCTCCGATACGGGTGGCGTGAAATGTCTCGCCCACCATGTGAAGAAGCTCGTGGGACTCCAGCCAGGAGAGGGCCTCGGCATTGGCATTGTTGAGGGCCAACAGACGGTCACCGAGACCATTCAGCCCGATCAGATCATCAGGCCGTATCGCGCGCAGAACAGGATCCATGGGTCTCAGAATCGGAAGGCTGTGGTCAGGGACAGGTTGTGGTTGGTGCGGTCGGGGCCGTTTGCGACCCGGATATACTGGTTCATATAGCCTACCTCCAACCGCAGAACCTTGTTCGCCTGCCAGCCGCCGCCCAGAAAGGCGCGGTTCTGTTCGATCCCAGTCTGTTGACCCCAGTCCGTGTCGTTGAGGGCAATGAAGAGCTCGTCAGACGCGACTAGGGAAAAGGGAGTCCCGGCAATGGGATGGGTGAACCTGACCAATTGCCTCAAGCGACCACCCGTATCATTCCCGGTTTCCCGAAACCTCTGTTCCAGTCGCGTTCGCCCGGTGAGGCGACCGGCCGGTCCGTCCGCCAGGGTATATCCAGCCTGCTGCCAGAGCCGCTCTTCCTTCCGGTTGGGCCCGGCCAATTGGGTCTCAGTCGCAGCATAGCCCACGAAAAGATCGAGCTTGGGGTTTACCCGCCAGCCAATGCCCGGGCGCAACATGGTGTTGTCCAGATCCTTGCCGCCAGTGCGAAACCGGGTGTGGCCATCAAGGGAGATGAGGATTCGACTATCCCTGGACACCGGGGCCTGGACGGACACCGCCGCCCAGACCTGTTCATCGGCAAAGGCGGGAGAGGTCAGGACCGAAGCCGCCAGGGCGGCCAGGGCCAGAAGCGTCTTGCGCATAGGTCAGGTCCTGCTCCGGCAACGGCCCAATGGGTCAATGGGTCAACAAGCAAGCCTGAAGGGCTCGACCAGGAATGCTCCGGCATAGGACAAAATGGCCCCAGCGGGCCGTGCCCACAAGGTGCGGTGCCGTCGCACCGACATGTTTTCGGGACCCGGGAGGACTTTGCTCCGGTCGCATTTGCCTTGACGTCCACCTCAGCAAAGGGTCCACCGCAATCTATCCCCGCCATTGCCCCCACTGAGCTCTTTGAATGATCCCCTGGGTCCATCTCGCCACTGCTGTAATGCCCGGCAAGGGGGGCGAGCTGAAGCTCATGCAGAGGGGCCATGAGTTCTCGATCATGTCTGGGTCCATCGAGCTGATGAACAGCCGGCTGAGTGGCTCGGAGGAGGCTCTGGCCACCCTTTCGGCCGAACGTCTGGCCACCTGCGAGTCCCCATCGGTGCTGATCGGCGGCTACGGCATGGGTTTCACCCTGCGCGCCGCACTCAAGGCCTTTGGTCCGAAGGCGCAGATTACGGTCGGTGAGCTGGTGCCCGAGGTACTGGACTGGGCCCGAGGCCCCATGGCCAGCCTGTCCGGCGATAGCCTGAGCGATCCACGTCTGACCCTTGCGACAGGGGATGTGGCTGGACTGATCCGGGGCGGGCGCTGGGACGCCATCCTGCTGGATGTCGACAATGGACCTGAGGGGCTGAGCCGCGGGGCCAATGATCGGCTCTATAATCGCCCGGGCCTGGCCACCGCCCTCAGCGCGCTCACGCCCGGCGGACTGCTCTGTGTCTGGTCCTCCGCCCCCTCTGAGACCTTCACCGGACGCCTGGAGGAGAGCGGGTTTGAGGTGGAGATCGCCAGAGTTCGGGCCCATGGCGGCAAGCGCGGGGCCCGTCACGTCATCTGGATGGCCAGGCGTCCCTGAGTCCCTTTGCCAACAAGGCGCGCAGCCCCATATCTGGTGGCCGTCGAAGGTCTGACCCCGCCATGCTGCCCGCCATCTTCCTGTCCCACGGGGCCCCGACCCTGGCCCTGAGCAGCCATCCGGCCGCGGACTTCCTGCGCGGTCTGGCCGCGAGCCTGCCGGAGCGCCCGAGGGCCATAGTCGTCGCCTCGGCCCACTGGGAGACCCAGCGTCCCCGGGTCAGCGCCATGGCCCGGAACACCACAATTCACGACTTCGGCAATTTCGGCCCGCAGATGCATGCCATGCTCTATGACGCCCCCGGCGCGCCGGAGGTGGCCGAAGAGGTGGCCGAGGCCCTCGCCGCAGGGGGCTTCGATGTGGATCTGGATCCCGGTCGAGGTCTGGATCACGGTGCCTGGGTGCCCCTCAAGCTGGCCTGGCCGGACGGCGATATCCCGGTCCTGCAGCTCTCGCTTCAGACCCATCTTGGTCCTGCCCATCATCTGGCACTGGGCAAGGCTCTGGCCGGCTTGAGGTCCCAGGGCATATTGATCATCGGGTCCGGCAGCTGGACCCATGACCTGTCAAGTTTTCGGGGTCAGGCCGAGATCTCCCCCGAGCCGGTCTGGGTTCTGGACTTTGCCGACTGGGCCGACCGCGCCCTGGCTGAGGGCCGCACAGGGGATCTTCTGGACTATCGCCGTCTGGCCCCCCACGCCGCTGACAATCACCCTACCGAGGAACACTTCCTGCCGGTCTTTGTCTGTCTGGGGGCCGGCGGCGCGCCTGTGCGTCATCTGCACCGCAGCGTGACCTTCGGCATACTGCACATGGACGCCTACAGCTTCGGATAGCTGGAGACCTAAACGATCCGAACATGATTCATATCAAAGATGACGCCAGCGTCATCTTTACGGTGGGCCTCAATGGAGGCTCACCAGAAGCCTCTGCTGGGTCGCCACAGTCCGGCGACGCGGAGGGGTCGCATGGTGAAGGTCACCTATATCGAGACCACCGGGACAGAGCACCCGGTTGACGTCCCGAGTGGCCTGTCCGTCATGGATGGAGCCAAGCGCTTCACCGTTCCAGGCATTGATGGTGACTGCGGCGGGGCCTGCGCCTGCGCCACCTGCCATGTCTATGTCGAGGACGGGTGGTTCGACCGCTTGCCTCCCATGGAAGAACTCGAGCAGGCCATGCTCGACTTTGCCTTTGATGTGCGAGGCAACAGCCGCCTCGCCTGCCAGATCATGCTCAAGGATGATCTTGACGGATTGGTCGTCAAGACACCCGCGCGTCAATACTGAACAACAAGACAGGGAGATTCACAGTGAGTGTTCTTACGAAAGAAGCTGCCAGCCCGTCCAAGGACTGGAAAGTGACGATGAACCCCGACGATCTCTACAAGAACCCGATGGATATCGCCTGGACATTTAAGTACCTGATGTCCGGCGACAAGGTCGAGGACCTCTACAAGCGCGCCAAGCAGAACCAGTGGGATTCCGACGACCTGCTGCCCTGGGACACCCAGGTTGATCCGTCCAAACCCCTGATCAATGACCGCTCGGACATCTATCACCAGATGCCCTTCTTCAAGAAGCTGTCCAAGTCCCAGCAGGAGACCTTCACGGCCCACTCCACGGCCCAGCTCCTGTCGCAGTTCCTGCACGGCGAGCAAGGGGCCCTGATGACGGCGGCCTGTGTCACTCATTCGGTGCCGGACGCCACGGCCAAGCTCTATGCCGCCACCCAGACCATGGATGAGGCCCGGCACGTCGAGGTCTATGCCAAATATTGCGAGAAGATCGCCATCGTCTATCCCATGTCCCTGTGGCTCAAGGCCCTGATCGACGCGACCCTGAAGTCGGATCGCTACGAGAAGGTCATGATCGGCATGAACATGATCGTGGAGGGTCTGGCGCTGGGGGCCTTCAACAACATGTATCGCACCACCCAGTGCGACCTGCTGAAGAAGCTGACCTTCAATGTCATGCGTGACGAGTCCCGCCACGTCTCCTTCGGTCATGCCTATCTCGGCCCGGTGATTGCCAAGCTGAAGGAAGATGAGGTCGAAGACCTCGCCGACTTCGCCTTCCAGGCCGTCAGCATCCTGGCCCATGGCGGCACAGCCGGCACCCTGGCCAGCCAGATCGACCCCGGCTTCCTTGCCGTGCTCGACAACAGCGGCATCGACCACAAGGACTTCTTCAAGGGCCTCCAGGAAGCCCAGGAAGCGGGCATCACCCAGGAACTGCCTCCGGGCCAGATCCATTCGGTGAAGGACCTGATGATGCCCGCCCTCGCCCGGGTAGGTCTGCTGACCCCCACGGTCCGCAAGAAATACGAAGAGGCCGGGATCCCGGTGTTTGATGACCCCCGGGTTCTTCAGGCCATGGAGGGCGGCGACCCCATCGCCGTCTGATCAGAAACGTCCAGGACCGGTGCCCCATCCGGGGTGCCGGCAGGACGCCAGGAAACAAAGACATGAGCGACCGCACCGGCGTGATGGACACGCCCTTCCATGAAGCCGTCCTGGCCGGACTGCCGGATGCGGTCATCGTATCCTCGCCCCAGGGTGAAATCGTGCTGGTGAACCGGGCCACCGAGGCCCTGTTCGGCTATCCGGCTTCAGCCCTTGTCGGCCAGTCCATCCTGACCCTCCTCCCCCCGGATCCTGATCGCCGGGCCGATCCGGTCCGCTGGCTGGCCCGCTGGGCGGCCGAGCCTGATCTCCAGCAATCGCGCTTCCTTGACCTGGTGGCCCGGCGCAGGGATGGCCATGAACTCCATGTGGGGGTGCGGGTCAGGTCAGGAACAGTTGAGGGGCGCGAGCTCTATTTCATCACCGTCCAGGACAATACCGAACGGCGCCGCGAACAGGTGGCCGCCAATGCTGCGAGCCTGAGAGCCGCCCGGATCCTGATGGTGGCCGAGGACGCCATCCTGTCCATCGACAGCGAGCAGAAGATCATCTTCGTCAATCCGGCGGCCGAGCGGATGTTCGGCTACAGCGCGGACGAGGTCCTGGGCCAAGCCCTGACCATGCTGGTGCCCGAAGCCGCCCGCAGCGCCCATGCCGGACAGGTGGAGGCCTTCGGGGCCTCGCGCCAGGCCTCCCGTATGATGAGCGAACGGAGCCAGGTTCTGGGGTGCCGTCGCACGGGGGAAGTCTTTCCCCTGGAAGCCACCATCACAAAGGTCCAGGCCGCTGGCTCCCTGACCTATACCGCCCACCTGCGAGACGTGACCGAGCGCAACCGCGCCCGCGACCAGCTTCAGGAAACCGAGCGGCGCATCCGCGCCGTCTTCGACCATGCCACTGACGCCCTTGCCCTCCTGGCGCCCGACGGGTCTGTGCTGGAAATCAATCAGGCCGGTGCCGCCCTGAGCAAGGGAGGTGAGACCCTGGTGGGCAGGCCCCTGTGGAAGATCCAATGGCTGGGTGCTCCCCAGGCAGAGGTCGACACGGAACGGCTACAAGCGGCCATTCATGCCGCAGCCATGGGTCAGGCCGGGAAATTCGACGCCACTCTGAGCCGGGACGGCATTCCCATGCCCCTAGCGGTTCATTTGACCCCGATTTCGGGTTCAAATGGTCACATCAGCTATGTTCTGGTGGAGGGTCGGCTGGCCAAGGCTTGACCCTGCCCCGTCGCTGGCGGAGTTTGCAGGCCAGAACCGTAACCAACCCCTGGTGCCCCATGCGACGCCTACTTCCCCTGACCCTGGCCCTGCTCTTCAGCGCCCCGGCCTGGGCCAATGACCCGACCACGCCCCCGGCGGCGACCTCCACTGACACCCCTGTGGCCGAAGTGACCGTGCCCGGCGTGACGCCGCCGGCCGATGATCCGATTGTTTGCCGCGCTCAGCCGGACACCGGCTCACGCATCGCGCCGCGCAAGGATTGCCGCAAGCGCAGCGAATGGGCCAACAAGGCCAAGGCCCGCACCCGCACCCCCGGCGAGCTCAGGATGGGCGATTGCGGCGGCGGGGATTCCAGCTGCAACAACGCCCCCCTGCCCTCCAGCAACTGATCGGCTATTTGCCTCTGGCGGTCAGATCGATGACCAAGGTGACCCGGGTATCCACATAGTCCCCGGTGGAGAACTGACCGCCCCCGACCCCGAAGGCCGTCCTGTCCAGGCTGACCTGGCTGGTCATGCGCGCCTTGTCGCCGACGATCACCAGATTGAATGGCAGGGTGATGGGGCGGCTGACGCCCCGGATGGTCAGGTCGCCCAAAGCTTCGTACTTGGCACCACCCTTTGACCGGATGGACCGGGTGACAAAGGTCGCCTTGGGGTAGGATTTGGTTGAGAACCAGTCCGCCGTCACCAGGGAGGTGTCACGTTCAGCATCACCCGAGGCCGCAGAGGCCATGTCGATGGTGACACTGGCCTTCGATGTCGCCAGAGCCGCCGGGTCGAAGGCGATATTTGCCGTCCAGCGGCGGAATGTCCCCTTAACCGGTTGCCCTTCGACATTGACCCGGAACCCCAGGCTGGAGGCCGCGGGGTCAACCACCCAGGGGCGCGCTGCCGCCGGAGATGCGACCAAAAGGGCCAGGGCGAGGGCGCAGATCAGTCGGGTCATGGTCAGTCCTGAACGGGCTTGGCGAGGAAGGGAACCATCCGCCCCAGGATCCCGTCGCGGTCAAGGAACTGATGCTTAACCACTGCGCCCAGGTGAAGGGCGATGAGGGCGACGCCCAGCCAGGAGGCCAGTTCATGGGCCTCGCCAAAGGCACCCGCCACGCCCTTGCGCTGGTCCATGGGCAGATCCGCGAGGATAGGCAGGTGAGGAATGGGGATCGCCCCCCAGAGCAGGGTCGGGATCCGGATCGGGGACGCAGACACAATGGCCCAGCCCAGCAGGGGCGTGATCAGGATGAAGGCATAGAAGGCCAGATGCGTCAGGCCGGAGATGCGCTTCTGACAGACCGGCATGGCCGCGGGCAGGGGCGGCGGCTTGTGCCCCAGACGCCAGAGCACCCGCACAATACTGAGGGCCAGGATAGTCAGACCGACCGACTTGTGCAACTGGAACAGGGCGAACTTCGACTGGCCAAGGGGCAGGCCGGACATGATCAGACCCATGGGGATCTGGGCGATGACGCCGATGGCGATCAGCCAGTGAAGGCTGATCGCAACGCCGGTATAGCGGTTGGAGTTCAAGGAATCAGACCTAGCTGGCCTTGTTGAACTCGACATCGATCAGAAGATCGACCTGATCGCCGATCGGACCCAACAGGGCGTTGAAGCCGAAGTCTGAGCGCTTGAAGCTGGCGGTCCCCGTAAAGCCCAGGGTCGGCACGGCGCGCATATTGTTGCCGGCTCCGAGCAGCTCGGTGTGGATGGTCAGGGGCTTTGTGACCCCGAGGAAGGTCAGATCACCCGTCACATCGGCGTGGGTGGCATCGATCTGCTTGATCCCGGTGGAGACAAAGGTCGCCGTCGGAAACTGGGCGGTCTTCAGAAAACGGTCGCCGATCAGTTCCTCGGCAAAGCCGGGAACATTGCTGTCGATGGACTTCATGTCGACGTTGACGCTCAGGGCGATCTTGGCCGGTGAAGCGGCATCCCAGCCCAGCTGGCCATCAATGGTGTTGAAGCGGAAGACGCTCTTGGAAAAGCCACCGCCGTGGCCGATGCGAACCACCAGACCCACGTGGCGGGCATCCAGTTTGTAGGTGCCCGCGACCGCCGAAGCCGCCACAGGCGGGGTCGCAGTCTGGGCGTGGGCCATCGAGCCAAGGCCAAGTCCGGCAGCGAGAGCGAGGGCGAGTACGGTGCGTGACATGAATATCTTTCCTGACGCCATGACAAATGGGGAAGATCTGAACTTAAGTGTGCCGGTCGCCGACTGTTCCGTCGATCCACAAATTCTGGGGTCAGGTTGCCTCACGCCTATAGACACAACGACCGGCTACCCAGGTTTCGAGAACTTTCAGTCTGCGCAGGTCTGCGGGATCGATCTCCAGGGGACTGCGATCCAGGACCACGAAGTCTGCAAACTTGCCCGGCTCCAGACTGCCGATCTCATGTTCGGAATGACACTGCCAGGCGGCATCCCGGGTCAGGGAGACAATGGCCTGTTCGACACTGACCCGCTCAGCGGGGTTCAGCACACCGCCGGGTTCCTTCCAGAGGCTACGATTGACAGCATTGTCCATCAGCCTGAGGGGATCCATGTCCGTGACGGGCTCGTCGGAATGCAGGGTCCAGCGGATGCCCGCCTTGCCACAGGAGGCCGCCCTGCCCAGCAGATCGGCCTTGAGGGGGCCAAAGATCTCGTCCCGGAAGGCCTTGCCCCAATAATGGACGTGGCCGATCAGGAAACTGGGGCTGGCCCCAAGGGCGGCGATGCGCCGGATCTGATCGTCATGCAGGATGGAGCAGTGTTCGATCCGGAACCGCAGGTCCGGTGAGGCCCCGGCCGCCCGGGCGGCCTCCATGGCGTCCAGGGTGTTGTCGATGGCCTGGTCGCCATTGGCGTGAACCACGACCTGCCAGCCCTCCAGAGCCCGCCGTGTCACCTGGACCTTGAGATCATCAGCGGCCACATAGGCCAGACCCCGGTCATCGCCCCCCAGATAGGGCTCTCTCTGCAGGCCACTGCGGCCCTGATTGGAGCCATCAGAGACGATCTTCCAGCCTGTGGCCCGGGCCATCTCGTCGCCCTGCCCCGGCTTCACATCCATCTCGTCCCAGCGATCCGCCATAGCGCCGGACAGGGAATAGCGCAGCCGCGCCGTCATATGGCCGGAGGCGGCAAAGCTGTGAAAGGCACCGACCTCGGCCCGCCCAAGGGATAGGCCGGCCCCCTGATCACAGACCGTGGTCACCCCCACCTGATTGGCCTTGGCACAGACCTGCAAACAGGCCTCAGGGACATCATCGATGGCCAGGGAGCTGAGCGTATGGGCCAGAACCGCCATGATCGCCGGCTGGCCCTTGAGCACACCATTGGGCCGTCCGTCCTCATCCCGCACAAAGGCCGAACCAGGGGGATCAGGGGTCTCCGCAGTAAGACCCGCGATTTCCAGGGCCCGGCTGTTGCAATAGCCGATGTGCAGGGAGGCCTTGAAAATGAAGACCGGATGACGCGGGGCCACCTGGTCCAGGGTGTGGCGGGTGATCTGATCCGCCCCGGCCTGCAGGGAGGGATCGAACTGACGGGCCACGATCCACCTGTCAGGCCCCGCCTCTGCCGCCAGGTCAGAGATGCGATCGATCACGGCATCCGCATCAGGACAGGCGATCGCCCCTACATTGGCCCAGCGGGACATCACCGCGATGGTGAAGAAATGCATGTGGGGCTCGATGAAGCCGGGCAGGATGGCGCGGCCGGCTGCCTCGATCACCTCGGCATCCTCACCGGCCTCGGCCCGGACATCGTCCAGAGACCCCACCGCCAGAACCCGGCCATCGCGCACGGCCAGGGCCTCGACGGTGCTGAAGTCTGCATCCACGGTCAGGACACTGGCACCTGTCAGGATGAAGGTGCCGCTCTGGGCTGCGGGGGCAGGCCCCAGCTTTTTCCAGGCCTCAGGCCTGGCCGCTGCGGCGACCTGGGTCACGGACAGCAGGGTCAGGTCCTGCAGCACCGGGGCACAGCAGGAACAGCCGAAGCGGTCCGGGGCAAAGGCCCGGACAGGCGCGGCGAGAGTCGTCAGGGTCATGGCGGTGGCCTTGTCCGGGATCAGGGCTTGTCAGGATAGATGACGGGCAGGACCAGGGCCGAGGGGTGGCTGGCGTCCATATGAACCCCGTTCACCGCCACCCGGGGCTTCATCCCATGCTGGCCGGAGGCCTCCCCCGTATTGGGATTGACCTCGAAACGCGGGCTGTTGGACGAGGTGATGTGCAGGGCGATGCGGTGGCCCTTCTCGAAGGTGATGGCCGTGGACCACAGGTCGATGACCAGTTCCTCCGGCGCACCGGGGGCCATCATCTTCACCTGGTCGGGCATGCGCCCGTCGCGATAGCGGGTACGGATGGGGGCATCGAGGACCAGGGCCTCGTATCCGTCGGGATAGACATCCACCAGCTTGGCCATGAAGTCGGTGTCAGGCCCGTCGGTCGATCCGAACAGCTCCACCTTCACAGGGCCGGCAATGGCCACATCCTTGTCCAGGACCGGGGTCTGGAACCTCAGATAGTCCTGGCGGGCGGGCACCTGACGCTGGTCCGCCGGGCCTCTGTCAAAGGTCAGATTGGCCCCGCCGAATGTGGCCACGGGATTGGCCGGGTCGAATTTGTAGGTGACCTTGGCGGCCGGTGCGCTGGGTGCCGTCGTGGCCAGTTTCAGATCGGGTGACAGGAAGTAGCGCACCTCGCGATAGGCCGGAGGCCAGTTGGCAGAGGTCATCTGACGATTGAGGGGGGTGGCCTGGCCCTTCCGGGCGCCGGCCATCATGTAGAAGGTCACCGGGGGCTCATCCATGATGCCGTTCTGGATGCCCTTCAGCCAGTAATCGAACCAGCGCAGTTCATTGGCAAAGGCTCCAGGCAGAGTGTCGTGGCCGGGATAGGCCAGGTCGCCGGTCAGGGGACCGTGGCCGAAGGGACCCATCAGCAGCTTCTGATTGCCCCGAGCCCCCTGGGCACCCTGGTTCTGGAGGTAGATGAAGTTGGAGGTATTGCCCTCGTTGAAGATGTCGTACCAACCACCGACGTTATAGATCGGGATGCGGATGTATTTCCGGTGGGCGCTCATGGCGAAGCGGTTCCAGAAGACATCGTCGGGTGCCCTGGCGCGCAGGGCATCGATGGCGGCATCCGACACGGACTGACCCTTGAGCCAGCCGATGGTGTCCTTCTCCTTGATCACCCCGCCCATGAAGCTGGACCGCGAGCGGTCAAAGGGGGCGACCACCACATAGGCGGCCACCAAGTGGGGCGGTGCCCCCATGGCTGCGGCATTGGAGGTCACCCCCAGGGCCGAGGCCCCGGTGATCCCGACCTTGCCATTGGACCAGGGCTGGGCAGCCGCCCATTCGATGGTGTCGTAGCCGTCCTCAATGTCGTTTTCATAGGCGGCATAGAAGCCCTGGGAGTGGCCCTTGCCGCGGACGTCCTGAAGCACAAAGACGTAGCCCGCATCGGTATAGTGCTTGCCCTGGGCCGCCTGCTGGTCCTGGGACCCGCGACCATCCTTCAGATAGGGGGTGCGGCTGACAATGACCGGCCAAGGCCCTGCCCCCTGGGGCTTGAAGACATTGGCCGCCAGCCGGGTGCCATCCCGCAGGACAGCAAACTCCTCCGTCGCGCCGGGAGGCGGGGCATAGGCCGCCGGGGTCCCAGTGGCGGTCTGGGTCTGGGCCATGACTGGCAGGGGGGCGAACAACAGGCACAGGGCCAGCAGGGCTGAGGGCTTCATGGTCAGGTCTCCCGCGCCGGAATGGGGCGCAAAATCAGGGCGTGAAAATTACTTGCGGACGAAGGCGCAGAGCTTGTTGCCGTCGGGATCGCGGACATAGGCGGCATAGAAGACCGGGTTCATGCCCTCGCGCACACCGGGAGGGCCCTCGCAGGTGCCGCCGGTGGCGAGGGCTGCGGCGTGGAACTGGTCTATCGCCTCCCGGCTCTCGGCCAGAAAGGCCAGCATGGTGCCATTGCCGCCGGTCGCCTCGGCCCGATCAAAAGGCCGGGTCAGGAAGAACCGCGCCCGGTCCCCGGCCCGGACATAGCCGGACCAGGTGGGACTGGTGGTGTCGCGCACAGCGCCAAGGGGGGCGAAGGTCGCGTCATAAAAGGCAATGGCCCGGTCCATGTCGTTCACCCCGAAGGTGGAATAGGCGATCATGTCTTGTGCTCCGGTTGGTCAGGGTCAGGGCCTGGCGGCCAGGGTCTCGCGGAAGAAGTCCACGGTGGCCTTGGTCGATCTGGCGGTGACAGCTGGGTTGAAGGTGAAGGGGGTCGGGCCGCCCTTTCCCTTGTGGGCAAAGGGATCATTGATCACGACATCGGGCTCGCGACGGTCCCAGGCATGGGTTGCCCCGGGATAGGTCACCACCCGCACCACCGCCTTGGCCGCATCCGGCAGGCCGGCATGAAGCTGGGCGCAGCTGTCGGGGTCGTCATAGCGGTCCAGTTCGCCGGCCTGGATGAAGACCGGCTTGCCGGTCAGGTCCTTGAACTCCAGACCCGGCACCCGGTTATAGGCCCAGCAGACGGGATAGAGGGGGGCGAAGGCGGCAAAGGCCTGACCGGGGGCCGCATATTTCGCTTCAACGGCCGAGGTGGCCGAAAGCATGGTCACCACCCCGCCCCAGGAAAAACCCATGACACCGACCCTCGCTGGATCGATATCCGGGCGGGTCGATAGGAAGGCCAGGGCGGCATAGGCGTCCGGCACGGTTTCCATGGGCGACTTGGGCCGCGTGGAGGGCCCCGACACGCCACGCGCCGCCCACAGATCGATCTCGAGGGTGGCAAAACCCGCCTCATTGAGCTGACGGGCATACCAGCCGCCCCTACTGTCGACGCCACCTGAGCCATGCAGGATCACCACTGCAGGCCATCGCACCTCGGCGGTCTGCGGGGCGTCCATGGCACTGTCGGGATTTGGCACCCGCAGCTCGCCCCCGGTGGCCCAGGCCTTGTCGCCCTGGCTCACCGGAATGGCCACCAAGGAGACCTTGACCTCGGTCCGGTCCGACGCCCCTCGCCCCTGGGCCGCAGCATGGCCACTGGCCAGAAACAAACCCGCCAGGGCAGCCGGGACGGCCAGCTTGAGGGTTCGACCGAGAATTGAAGCCATGGCTAGGTCTCCGGAGTGCAGGGGTCAGATCAGGGCGTCGGCGATAAGATCCTGGGTGATGGCCTGCAGATGGGGCTTGCCCAGTAGACGCTGGATCATGCCGACGCAGATCAGGTCATTGGCCGGATCCACCCAGAACCAGGTCCCGGCGGCTCCGTCCCACTGATAGGTCCCCATGCCAACGCGGGAGCCCGCTGCGGCCGGGTCGTGGAAGACAGCGCCATTCAGGGCATGGCCGAAGCCCGGACGGATCTGCTGCAGACCGATCCCGTAGCCCCCGGCCTGGAGTTCGTCGCTCAGGACATTGGTAGTCATCAGCCTGATGGAGTCTTCTGACAGCAGGCGCACATCCCCAAGCCGTCCGCCATCAAGGATCAACTGGGCGAACCGGGCATAGTCATCGATGGTGGAATAGAGCCCGCCACCCCCCATGGGCAGTTTCGGGATGATCAGCGGGTCCTGCACATAGGGCGGCTGATCCATCACGATCCAGCCAGCCTCATCGGTCTTTCTATAAACCGTGGCCAGGCGATGGACCTTGTCAGCAGCGACACAGAAGTCCGTATCCACCATGCCCAGGGGCCTGAAGATCCGCTCGCGCATGAAGTCAGGCAGGGACTGACCGGTCAGGACCTCGATCAGGGCCCCTTCGATCTCCATCCCCATGCTGTAGCGCCAGCGGGTGCCGGGCTGATAGGCCAGAGGTGCGCTGGAGACCCTGCGGGCCATCTCGCGCAGGTCGTCAGCGCCCCAGACACCGGCGGTGATATAGGCCAGATCGACGGGATCAGCCGGGTCAAAGCCATAGGCGAGGCCCGCCGTATGGCTCATCAGTTCGCGCATAGTTGGCGGATGGTCGGGGGCTTCGGTCCGGAGCGAACCGTCCCCATTGACCCCGGCCAGGACACGGACATCGGCAAATTCCGGCAGATGCCGGGCGATGGGATCGTCCAGGGACCAGAGCCCTTCCTCGTGCAGCATCATCATGGCCACCGCCGTCACCGGCTTGGTCATGGAGAAGATGCGAAAGATCGTGTCCTGCTCAAGAGGATCGGCCGGTGCCAGGGACTTGCCCCCAAGATGGAACCGGTGAACGACCTTGCCGCGGCGGGCGACCAGCCCGCCCACGCCGACGAGCTCGCCCTTTGCCACGAAATCGGCGAGGACGGAGTCCATCCTCGCCAGACCTTCGGACGACAGCCCCACACTTTCAGGTGGGGCTGCGCTCAGCACGTCTGACACGAGGGTCAGCCAATGCCCTTGCTGGGATCGATGAGGAACTTTTCCCCCGTCGACTTGCGGTTATAGGCCGCCATGATCTCGGGGTTCAGAACCTCGGCCAGGGAGATGACCTGGGTATAGTGGCTTGCAAAGGTGGTCTTCAGTTCTGCCGCCACGCGGGCCCGCAGCTTGGCCGCATCCGCCGCCCCGATCTTCATCAGGAAGGGGGTCAGGAGCCAGCCACCGAGACCCCAGGACATGCCGAAGGCGCGGTTCAGCTCGGTGGCCCGGGTATCGAGGCCACCATAGATATAGACCTGCTTGTAGGTGGTGGAGCCGTAGCGGCTGTAGGTGGTGGCGGTCTGGTTGGCCGCGATCTCCATGCCGGTGAGGATCTGGCCGGCCAGCTTGCCGCCGCCGATGGCGTCAAAGGCAAGCGTAGCCCCCGTGGCCACCAGGGCCTTGACCAGATCGTCCATGAAGGTGGGCGAGGTGGAGTCGCAGATATGTTCCGCCCCGATCCCGCGCAGGATTGCTGCCTGTTCGTCATTACGCACGATATTGACCAGCTTGACCCCGTCCTGGATGCAGATGCGGTTCAGCATCTGGCCCAGATTTGAGGCGGCTGCGGTGTGAACCAGGGCGGTATGACCTTCCCGGCGCATGGTTTCGACCATGCCGAGCGCCGTCAGAGGATTGACGAAGCAGGAGGCGCCATCGGCGGCCGTGGCGTCATCAGGCAGGACCAGACAGTCAGAGGCCTTGATGGTGCGATACTGGGCATAGGTGGCGCCCCCGAGGATGGCGACCATTTTGCCCATCAACCCTTGCGCATCGGCACCGGCCGCAACCACGACGCCTGCGCCTTCATTGCCCACCGGCATGGATTCATCAGCCCGCGCGGCCATGGCGCGCATGAACTGGGGCGGGATCTGAGCGGTCACCACAGGGCGATCAGCCGTGCCGGTCACCTTGGCCGTGGAGATGTCCGCCGGACCCAGCAGCAGGCCGAGATCGGAGGGATTGATCGGCGCGCCCTGGATCCTGACCAGGACCTCATCGGCTGCGGGCTGGGGGATTTCCACCTCGGCCAGGGACAGTTCCAGCACCCCGCTGGATTTCACGATTGAGCGCAGTTGAAGTGCGGTACCGGTCACGGTCGCAGCCATGGTTTCTCTCCCAATATTCTGGTTCGGATTCTTGGCGCGCAGAAGACCCTTTTGCGCGCAGGCCTGCAATCAGACTCTGGGGGCTTCGGCCAATTCAGCGACCAAACTTCGTGGACAGGACGATAGAAGAATTCGTTCGCTCCACCCCGGGCAAGGCCCCGATCTCGTCGATGGTGGTGTCCATGGCCGAGACGCTCACCGCCTCCACCGTGGCGATCATGTCAAAGGGCCCGCTCACCGACTGCAACCGCCGGACATTGGAGATGCGCCTCAGGGCCGAGGTCACCGCCGCTGCCTGCTTGGGCTCCACCGTCAGCATGACAAAGGCATGGATGACCGAGGCCTCCCTCTGCTCGGACAGTTTCACCGAATAGCCGGTGATCACCCCGCTGCGCTCCAGCCGGGCCAGACGGCTCTGCAGGGTGGTGCGCGACAGGCCCAGATCCCGCGCCAGTTCCGACACCGGGGCCCGGGCATCTTCCTGCAGCCGGGCAATCAGACGCTCGTCCAGATCATCCATTCGTCGTTCCGCCCAACCGCTTCGTCATATCGACTATAATTAGCCTGCATTTCGCCGATATGCGCGTTGAATCTGGCAGGGCATCGCGAGACCCTCAGGGTTCACTGGGGAGATGGGTCATGCGCAAGGTAGCTGTTGTCGGAGCGGGCAAGATCGGATCGACGGTCCTGGATCTGCTGGTGGGTTCCGGATCCTACGAAGTTCTGATGGTGGACCAGTCGGCAGAGGCCCTGGCTGCCCTGCCCCAATGCCCGGGCATGTCGACTTCCGCCCTGGCCATTGATGACGCCACCACACTGGCCCAGGTGCTGGAAGGCCGCTTTGCGGTCGTCAATTGTGCGCCCTTCCACCTGACCACCACCGTAGCAGCTGCCGCCAAGGCCGCCGGGGCCCACTATCTGGACCTCACCGAGGACGTGGCCTCCAGCCGCATCGTCCGCGATCTGGCCCGGGATTCCGAGACCGCCTTCATCCCCCAGTGCGGTCTGGCCCCCGGCTTCATCACCATCGCCGCCTGGGACCTGGCCAAGCATTTCGACGAACTGCACGATGTGCGCCTGCGGGTCGGTGCCCTGCCCCGCTATCCTTCCAATGCCCTGAACTACAATCTCACCTGGTCCACCGACGGAGTGATCAACGAATATTGCGAGCCCTGCGAAGCCATTG